>JALYOB010000344.1 GCA_030857085.1 Acidobacteriota bacterium
CGCGAGACATACCAGTCGATGCGGCAGAAAGAAGTTCACGCATGAAATTCGTCCTCTTCTATCACTCGCTCGTTTCCGACTGGAATCACGGCAACGCGCATTTCCTCCGCGGCATTGTGACCGAGCACCTCGACCGCGCTCATGATGTGGAAGTGTATGAGCCGGACAATGGCTGGAGCGTCGAGAATCTCGTGCGCGATCACGGCGAGAAACCGCTCGATGATTTCCACAATGCCTTTCCGCACCTGATCTCGACCCGTTATGCCCTCGACACGCTCGATCTCGACGGCGCGCTCGACGGCGCGGACGTGGTGATCGTGCACGAATGGTCCGATCACGAGCTCGTGCGCCGCATTGGCGAGCACCGCGCCCGCACGCGCAACTATCGCCTCTTCTTTCACGACACGCATCATCGCGCGGCCACACAGCCGGAGCAGATGGCGCAATACGACCTCCGCGACTACGACGGTGTGCTTGCGTACGGCCAGGTCATTCGCGACCTCTATCTCGAGCGCGGCTGGGCGCGCGCCGCATGGACGTGGCACGAGGCGGCCGATACACGTGTGTTTCATCCGCGGCCGCACGATGCAGAAGAGTCAGAGGGCGATCTGGTCTGGATCGGCAACTGGGGCGACGAAGAACGCACCGCCGAATTGCACGAATTTCTGATCGATCCGGCCAAGGACTTACAGCTGCGCGCGAAGGTGTACGGCGTGCGCTATCCCGATCACGCCGTCGAATCGCTGCACAATGCGAACATCGATTACGCCGGCTGGCTGGCGAACTGGCGCGCGCCGGAAGTGTTCTCCCGCTACAAATTCACCGTGCATGTGCCGCGGCGGCCCTATGTCACCACCTTGCGCGGCATCCCTACCATTCGTCCCTTCGAGGCGATGGCCTGCGCGATTCCGTTGATTTCGGCGCCGTGGGACGACGCGGAACAGCTCTTCACTCCCGGCTCCGACTATCTCGTCGCCCGCGACGGCAACGAAATGCGCCAGCAGATGCGCTCCGTCCGCGAAGACCGCGCGCTCGCACAATCGCTCGCGCAGCATGGGTTGCAGACCATTCAGGCGCGGCACACCTGCGGGCACCGCGTCAATGAATTGCTCGCCATTCTGGCCACCTTCGCCCCCGCGACTGCAGCAGCATCGAGCACCAGCGCATGAAAATCGCGTTCTATGGATCGTCTCTCGTCTCGGCCTACTGGAACGGCGCCGCGACGTATTACCGCGGCATCATCCGCAACCTCGCCGCGCTCGGACACGAAGTCACCTTCTTCGAGCCCGACGCCTACAATCGCCAGCAGAACCGCGACCTCAAAGAAGATCCGGAATGGGCGCGCGTGGTCGTCTATCCCGGCACCGGCACCACCGGTCTCGAACGGGTGTTAGGCGAGGCGAAGCATTACGACGTGGTGGTGAAAGCGAGCGGCGTCGGCGTCTTCGACGACCTCCTCGAAGCGGGCGTGCTGCAGCAGCGCCGACCCAATCAGACCATCATCTTCTGGGACGTCGACGCGCCCGCGACGCTCGATCGGATGCGCAATGACACGCTCGATCCGTTTCGTGCACTGGTGCCGAAATACGACTTCATCTTCACGTACGGCGGCGGCGATCCGGTGGTCGAGAAATACCGCTCGTTCGGCGCGCGCCAGTGCATTCCCATCTACAACGCGCTCGATCCGATCACGCACCATCCCGTGCCGCCGAAGCCGGAGTTCGAGGCCGATCTCTCCTTTCTCGGCAATCGCCTTCCCGATCGTGAGGCGCGCGTCGAAGAATTCTTCCTCCGCGCCGCCGCGATCCTCCCCGACCATAAGTTCCTCCTCGGCGGCTCCGGCTGGGACGACAAACGGATGCCGCAGTCGATCCGCTATGTAGGCCACGTCTTCACCGCCGACCACAATGCCTTCAATTGCACGCCGCGCGCGGTGCTCAATATCTCCCGCGAATCGATGGCCTCCAATGGCTGGTCGCCCGCCACGCGCGTGTTCGAAGCCGCCGGCGCCGCGGCCTGCCTCATTACGGACGCATGGGAAGGAATCGAATTCTTTCTCGAGCCTGAAAAAGAAGTGCTGGTCGCACGCGACGGCGCCGAAGTGGCGGATCTCGTCGCCGGCCTCGATGCCGATCGCGCCAGGCGCATTGGCGAAGCGGCGATGAAACGCGTGCTCGCACAGCACACGTATGCGCATCGCGCAAAGCAGGTTGTCGAAATTCTGGAAGCGTTCCCCGTTTCCGGTTCCCCGTTGCCGCGCCGCACTCCGGATGCTTCCGGCAATGGGCAACAGGGAACAGGCAACTGATATGAACATCGTCATCCTCGGACTGTCCATTACCTCGAGCTGGGGCAACGGCCACGCGACGACGTTTCGCGGGCTGGTGCGCGAGCTCGCGGCCAATGGTCACGACGTCCTGTTCCTCGAACGGGACGTCCCCTGGTACGCGAGCAATCGCGATCTCCCCGATCCGCCGTATTGCACGACGCGCCTCTATCGCGGTCTTGCGCAGTTGAAGCATCGCTACGAGCGGCACGTCCGCGAGGCCGATCTGGTCATCGTCGGCTCGTATGTCCCTGAAGGAGTGGCGGTCGGCGAATGGGTCACTGAGACCGCGCAGGGCATTACCGCCTTCTATGACATCGACACGCCGGTGACGCTCGCGAAACTGGCCAAGCGCGATTACGAATACCTCTCGCCGCACCTCATTCCGCACTACGACATCTATCTCTCGTTCACCGGCGGGCCGACCCTGCGGCGCATCGAAAAGAAATACGGCTCGCCGATGGCCCGCGCGCTCTATTGCTCGTTCGACCCGGAGCATTACTACCCCACCCGTCACACCACCAAATGGGACCTCGGCTACCTGGGCACGTACAGCGACGACCGCCAGCCCACTGTCGAGCGCCTGCTCATCGAGCCGGCCAGAAAGTGGAAATCCGGCAAGTTCATTGTGGCCGGGCCGCAATATCCGGCCGACATTCAATGGCCGCACAATGTGAAGCGCGTCGAGCACCTTCCGCCGCGCGACCATCGCGCGTTCTATAACTCCCAGCGCTTTGCATTGAACGTCACGCGGGCGGAAATGATCCGCGCCGGCTGGTCGCCGAGCGTCCGTTTATTCGAGGCGGCCGCGTGCGGCGTGCCGATCATCAGCGACTGGTGGGACGGTCTCGATTCGCTCTTCGAGGTGGATCAGGAAATTCTGATCGCCGACACGGCAGCAGACGTGCTTCGGTACCTCCGCATGAAGGATCAGGACCGCAAACGCATCGGAGAACGCGCACGGGCGCGGGTCATGGAAGACCACACCGCCGCCCATCGCGCTGCCGAACTGGAATCGTATGTGGCCGAGGCGCTGGAAGAGCGCGCTGTGGCTGCGTCCTGACGGATCATGTCTTTCCTCAGAACATTTCTCGGACGGCGCCTCGCCACTTCAGAGGCCGAAAGCGTCAAGATCGGCGCGGTGCGCGGCGTGCCGGTGCTCGGCCTCGACGCCCTTGCCTCCGCGGCGTACGGCCCCGAGGCGGCGCTCGTCATTCTGATTCCGCTCGGCCTGGTGGGGCTCAACTACATCGTCCCGCTGACCGTCGTCATCCTCGCCTTACTGGCCATCCTGTACCTGTCGTATCGCCAGACCATCAGCGCCTATCCGAACGGCGGCGGCTCGTATGTGGTGGCGAAAGAAAACCTCGGCACCCGCGCCGGATTGTGTGCCGCGGCCGCGCTGGTGCTCGATTACATCCTCAATGTCGCGGTAGGAATCTCCGCCGGTGTTGGTGCGCTCGTCTCTGCATTTCCCGCATTACACGATCACATTCTCGCGCTCTGTCTGGTGATCCTCGCCTTCATCGCGCTGATGAATCTGCGCGGGGTGAAAGAATCGGGCGCGGCATTCGGCGTTCCGACCTACGGCTTCGTCCTGCTACTGAGCGTCGTCCTCATCATCGGCATCGTGAAAGCGGTTGGCAGCGGCTGGCATCCCACGCCGGTCATTCCGCCGCCGCGGCTCGCCGGCACCGCTGCAGCAGCGAGTCTCTGGCTGCTCCTGCGCGCATTTGCCAGCGGCTGCACCGCCATGACCGGCGTCGAAGCGGTCAGTAACGGCGTTCCGCTGTTCCAGGAGCCGCCGGTCAAGCACGCCGAGCGCACGCTCACCGCCATCGTGGTGATCCTCGGATTTCTCCTCAGTGGCGTGGCCATGCTCGCGCATGCATACGGCGTCGGCGCGATGAGCCAGGAATTGCCGGGATATCAGAGCGTGCTCTCGTCGCTGATGGCCGCCATTGTGGGCCGCGGCATTCTGTATTACGCGACGATCGGCTGCCTCCTTGCGGTATTGTGCCTTTCCGCCAATACGAGCTTCGCCGGATTTCCGCGACTGTGCCGTCTTGTGGCCGAGGATGGATATCTGCCGCATGCGTTCGCGAATGTCGGGAGAAGGCTGGTCTATACCCTCGGCATCATCGTCCTGACGTCGTTCGCCGCATTGCTGCTCATTGTGTTCGGCGGCATTACCGAGCACCTCATTCCGCTCTTTGCCGTCGGCGCATTCGGCGCGTTCACCTTCTCCCAGGCCGGCATGGTCGTCCACTGGCGCCGCCTCGGCGCACGCAGGCACTGGCACAAACTGGCCATTAATGCCGTCGGTGCAGTGGCGACCGGCGCGGGTCTGATCGTCATCATCGTCGCCAAGTTCACCGAGGGGGCGTGGATCACGATCGTCGTCTTAGCGGGGATGCTGCTCCTGTTTCGCGCGGTGCGGCGGCATTACGACTACGTCGATCGCCAGACGATGCGCGACGCTCCGATCGACCTGCAGCCCGAGGCGGCGCCGGCGGTCGTATTGCCGGTCAAGACGTGGGACAACCTCACGGAAAAAGCGCTGCGCTTCGCATTGACGCTGTCGAGCGACATCACCGCAGTGCATGTGTACTCGGAAGACGTCGAATGCGACGAATTCCGCAAGTCGTGGGCGCGTCATGTCGAAGAGCCGATGCGCAATGCGGGACTGCGGCCGACGCCGCTCCTCTGCATCCGCTCGCCGTACCGCCGTTTATTCACGCCGCTGCTCGACTTCATCGACAGCATGCGCAAAGAGCGCGAGGGAATGATTGCAGTCATTCTTCCCGATCTCGTGGAAGCGCGCTGGTGGGAGTATCTGCTGCACACGCACCGCGCCAATGTTCTGCGCTCGCTGCTGCTGCTCAAAGGACATCAGCGCGTGGCCGTGATCAGCGTGCCGTGGTACCTCGAGCGGCGCGGCCACAAGGTCAGCGCGCCGGCCGACGAACAGCCAGCCATCGTCCCGCCTGTGCCGCCGGCGCCGTAGGGGACGACGAGAGGCCTCCGGCGGCCGGGGCCGCGG
>JALYOB010000782.1 GCA_030857085.1 Acidobacteriota bacterium
GCCCAGACATGGCAAGCATACTTGACACGCCGCGCATCGCGACCTACGATGTACGTGGCAAGCATACTTGACATGGCGCCGGCCGTTCAGAACAGAGTCAAAGAGCTGCGCATCGAGCGTGGATGGACGCAGCAGGAGCTCGCCGATGCGGTGGGCGTGTCGCGGCAGAGCATCAACTCGATCGAGCGGCAGCGGTATGAGCCGAGCCTCTCGCTGGCCCTGACGTTCGCGCGCGTGTTCGGCTACGCCACCGACGAAATCTTCACGCTGGAGGACAAATGAAGCTACCGATTCTCGGCACGATCGACGAGCGTTTTCTCATGCATCGCCAGCGCTCCACGAGCATCGCCGGCCTGACCGGCGTGGCGTTGCTGTGGGTGCTGTTCATGTACGACCTGCTCACGCATCGCGTCATCCGCTGGGACTACTTCGGCATTCTCACCACGATGGCCGTGGTGAAGATGTCGGTGCTCGTCTGGTATCGCATCAACGATTGAACGGAGAAACAGATGAATCTCGGCAAACGGAAACCGGCCCTCCTCCTCGCCATCGGCACCGCCTGCAGCGCAGGCTGGGGCATCCTGTACCGTGAGCTTCTGCGCGGCGGCCACGCAACCGACCTCACGGATTTCGCCGCCGGCATCGTCATGGGCGTCGGCATCGGTCTCAGTCTGGTGGCGGTGGCGGCGATGATGCGGGCGCGTGGTTCGAACGGCGCGGCCTGATTGCACAATCCCGGCGGCCGAAAAGTCACTCGAGCGGCAATCGCGCGCGCCAGTAATACGGACGGCGGCTCGTATGCGCCAGCGCGACGATCTGCAGAAAGTCCTCGCGTCTGCGATAGATGAGGAAGAACGGGAAGTGACTGAGCGGGATGCGCCGCACGAGATTGCGGGTGCGGCGCACGACCTGACCGGCGTCCGGGTATTCAGAGATGCGCGCAACCGTGGCTTGAATGTCCAGCCACAATCGATCGCCTAACCCGGGCCGCGCGCTTCATAACGCCGGACGTAGTGCTCGATTTCTTCCTGCGCGAACGAACCGGGACGGACGGGCGTGTTCACCGCTCGAAGACGTCACGCTCGATGCGGGCGCGGAATTCATTCCAGTCCGAGGTCACCGCTTGTCCGCTGTCGAGTGCCGCACACCGGCGATCGATTTCGACCGCCCAGGCGGCGTCGACATCCTGCTCGTTGCCATCGAGGCTCTCGAGGAGCCGCGCCGCGATTTCGGCGCGATCGTGTTCCGGTAACTCGAGAGCCTGTTCGAGGACTGTGCTGGCCGTGCTCGTCATCAGACGACAGTGTACCCGTACCTCGCGCGAGCACACCACGAGCGCGCACCGACGCGCCGTGTATCCTACCCGCCGCCCGATGCCCACCCTCACCACCCCCACCTCGCATTCGCGATCGCGAGCCGCGTCCGCACTCGAGCGTTTTTCTTCGCGATGATCGTCGTTGCGCTGCAGGCGCTTGCCACGGCTGTGGCGTGCATCGCTCTGTTTCGTCTCGTACGCGGCGCGACGCCGGAGGAGCGGTGGTTGCGCACCATCGTCATTGCGGGATTCGTCGGGCGGGCGGTGGCGGGGCAGGCGCTGTTCTGGATTTCATGGCTGCATGTGCCGTTGCTGCCGGAACTGCAACACGGCAATGGCATCTGGTTCTTCGGCGCGGATGGTGCGTCGTATTTCCGCGAAGCGGTCGCGGCATTGGACCGCGGCTTCGGCGCCGTCGTCGCGCTGAATTCACGCTTCGCGTCGGGGATTTACATTCAGCTGTTCGCGGTCGCGATGTGGTTTTTCGGCCGGGTCACCTCGTCCGCACTGCTGGTGAATCTGCTCTGTCATTCGGGGATGGTTGCGCTGCTCCTGCGCTGGCGCAGGCGCGAGCCGCGAACGCGCACGAGCGTGGCCGTTGCAATCACCGCCATCAGCCTCTCACCGGCGATCGTGCTCTGGTCGCTGCAGCCGCTCAAAGACACGCCGTTTCAGCTATTGATCGTCGCCTTTTTCTGCGTCTGTGCGGCGTGGCAGCGGGCGTGGTCGCGGCCCGCTCCGTGGCTGTCGCGCACGGGCATCGCCGCGTTGCTTCTTCTGCTTCTGGCGATGCTCTCGGCAGTGCGCTGGTACTTTGGCCTCGCGGTGCTGGGTGCGCTGCTGTTGTTCTTGCTGCTCGTCGCGCTCCGGACTCCGCAGCGGAAG
>JALYOB010000783.1 GCA_030857085.1 Acidobacteriota bacterium
GCCGAAGACGGTCGAGACGCCGCAGGAAAAACCGCGGCAGGAGTTCCGCCAGCCGACCGAGGTGCCGCAGGACGTGCCGCAGGTCGCGGACACGCCCACAGCGGCGACGGATGAAGACGACGGCGGCGTTCCGGGCGGCGTGGTCGGCGGCGTCAAAGGAGGCGTGGTCGGCGGCGTCGTGGGAGGAGTCGTCGGCGGCGTGGTCGGCGGTCAGCTGGGGGGACAGCTCGGCGGCCAGTTAGGCGGAAGCGGCGACGCGCCGATGCGTGTCGGCGGCAACGTCAAGCCGCCGATCGCCATTACACAGAAACCGCCCGATTACACGGAAATCGCGCGGCGCGCACGCATCCAGGGCATTGTCGTCATCGAGGCCGTCATCGACCGCAATGGCAATGTGACCGAGGCGCGGGTATTGAAGCCTCTGCCAATGGGGCTGGATCAACAGGCACTCGCGGCAATCCGTCAATGGAAATTCAAACCGGGGACGCTCAATGGTCAGCCTGTCCCCGTCTATTTCAATCTCACGGTCAATTTCCGGCTCGAATAGAGAGGAGAAGTACATGGAAGGGATGGAAGCCAGTTTCAGTATCATGGGCATGTGGGAGTCGATGACGTGGCTCGGCAGAAGCGTCGTCTGTATTCTGGCGCTGATGTCGATCTGGTCATTGACCATTGCCATTGAGCGTCTGTGGAGATTCCAGCAGGCCAAGAAGCAGTCGCTGCAGGTCGCAATGGGCGTCACGCCGCTGCTCAAGCAGCACAAGCTCAATGAGGCGATCACGTTCGCCAAGGACAAGAAGTTCCGCCACAGTCATCTGGCGCGCGTGCTCGCGGCAGGATTGACGGAATTTCAGTATCAGAGCAGCGAGGAACTGCCGCCTGATTTCGACATCGTCGACTCCGGCAAGCGCGCCATTGAGCGCGAAACGCTGATGACGACGGCAGAAATGAAAAAGGGCCTCGGCAACCTCGCCACGATCTCGACGACCGCTCCGTTCGTCGGTCTGTTCGGCACGGTCATCGGCATCATCAACGCGTTCCGCGGCATGGCCATCTCGGGTTCGGGCGGTCTCGGCGCGGTTTCGGCCGGTATTGCAGAAGCGCTCGCAACGACGGCATTCGGTCTGTTCGTCGCCGTTCCGGCGGTGTGGATGTACAACTACTTCCTCAATAAGGTCGAGCGTTTCAACGTGGAGATGTCGAACTCGTCGTCGCAGCTCATCGACTACTTCATCAAGAACGAAGCGCGCGCGAAGGCGCGGGTGTAGGCGGAGGACGCGATGGCTTTCGGTGCCGGTGGCGGCAGTCCCGACGAGGTCAAAGGCGACATCAACGTCACGCCTCTGGTCGACGTCTGTCTCGTGCTGCTCATCATCTTCATGGTCGTCACGCCGATGCTGCAGCAGGGTGTCGACGTGCTGCTGCCCGCCGGTCCTCACGCGGCCAAGAAGCCGGGGCAGCAGACGGACCTGATCGTTTCGGTGAAAGCGGATGGATCGGTGTTCGTCGGCCAGAACTGGATCCCCGACAAGAATCTCTCCACCTATCTCGCCGCGGAGTATCAGAAGGATCCGAGCCGCACGGTGATGCTCAAAGCGGATAAGCGGATCAACTTCGGCCGCGTGCGTCAGGTGATGCGCGCGGCGAACGACGCGCAGTTCACGAGCGTCGCCATCCTGACCGAGAACCAGCAGGCCGGCGGTCAGATGGCGCAAGGGAAGATGTAGGAGTCACGCATGGCATTCGGTGGTGGAGGAAGCGGCGGCGTGCGGTCGGAGATCAACATCACGCCGCTCGTGGACGTGGTGCTGGTGCTGTTGATCATCTTCATGGTGGCGATGCCGATTCTGCAGATGGGTCTGGACGTGGAGGTGCCGCCGAAGGTGGAGATGGCGCAGCCGCCGCCGCAGGCGGAGCAGAATCAGCTGGTGATCACGGTCAAGCGCGATGGTGTGTATCTGAATACGCAGAAGATGGACACGGTGCCGGCGCTGCGCGATGCGATCGCGCGGCAGATGGTGGCGCGGCCGACGGATCAGCGGGTCGTGTTCATCAATTCGGAGGACAACCTCTCGTTCGATCGGGCGGTGCAGGCGATGGACGCGGCGCATGAAGCTGGCGCGCAGAAGGTCGGATTTCTGACCGATGCGCCGAAGCAGTGACGCGCGCGGACGCCTCCGGCGCCGCGGCGTCTGACGT
>JALYOB010000345.1 GCA_030857085.1 Acidobacteriota bacterium
GCGATTCAGCCGGGCGATGACGTGCAGGGCAGTCCCGACGTGGCGGTGCTCAGCTATGCGTTATGGCAGCGCAAATTCGGCGGCGATCCGGCCGTGATCGGACGCACGGTGCGTTTGTTCGATACGCCGTTCCGCATCGTTGGCGTGCTGTCGCAGGACTTCGTGCTGCCGCTTGCGCACACCGACGCGCAGGCCGAGGTTTGGATGGGGCTTGCGCTTCCGACGGAGCCGCCGGCGATGCGCGGGCGCTTCCTGCGCGTCATCGCGCGGCTCGCACCGGGAGTGACGATGCAGCGCGCGCAGGACGAGATGGCCGCGCTCGCGCGCAGACTCGAGGCCGAAGATCCCGAGTACATGAGCAACATGAGCGTGAACGTCGTGCCGCTGCATGAGCAGCTCGTCGGCAAAGTGCGCCGGCCGCTGATGATCGTGCTCGCGTCGGTCGCGATCCTGCTGCTCATCGCGTGCGTCAACGTCGCGAATCTGTTGCTCAGTCGCGCATCGACGCGCCGCAAAGAGATGGCCATTCGCGCGGCTCTCGGTGCATCGCGCGGAAGACTCGTGCGTCAGCTGTTGACGGAGAGTCTCGTGCTCTCGCTGGTCGGCGCGATGCTCGGACTCTTGTTCGCCGTGTACGGCACGACGCTGCTCGTGCGGTTCATCCCCGATCCCTCGATCCTGCCGCGTCTCGACGAAATCTCCGTCGATGGTTCGACCGTCGGCGTGACCGCGCTCGTGGCGATGGCGACGGCGCTGCTGTTCGGCATCGCACCTGCGATCGATGCCTCGCGCGCCGATCTGCAGAACGTGCTGCGCAGTTCATCGCGCAGCTCGACGAGCGGACGGGGAGGAAAGCGCTTCCGCGATTTTCTCGTCGCCTCCGAGATCGCGCTCGCGGTCGTGCTGCTCGTCTCCGCCGGCCTGCTGCTCAAGAGCTTCAGGGAACTGCTGTCGGTCGATCCCGGCCTGAACACCGGGAACGCGCTGACCATGCTCGTCTCCATTCCATCGCAGACGTACGGCGAGGACGCGCAACGCACGCGATTCTTCGAAGAGCTGTTCCGCCGCATGCGCGCGGTGCCCGGCGTCACGAGCGCCGGCGCGACGCAGATGATGCCGTTCGTTGGACTCGGGCGCGTGGACGGATTCAAAATCATCGGACGTCCGCCGGCCGCGATCGGGGACGAGCCGAATGCGGCCATGCGCGCGGTCGGCGGCGACTACTTTCACGCGATCGGCATGAAGCTGCTCAGCGGCCGCGTGTTCGACGCGCGTGACGCGGCGCGCCGCACGTATGTGGTCGATCAGACGTTCGTGCAGAAGTACTTCCCGAAGGAAAATCCGCTCGGACGGCAGCTGTCGATCGTCTGGGGTCCGGGCGATCCGCCGAGCGTCGGCGAGATCGTCGGCGTGGTCAGCAGCGTGCGCGCGTACGGTCTCGACAAAGATCCGGAGCCGACGCTCTTCGTGCACTACGCGTTCGCGCCGCCGTCGCGGCTGACGGTCATCGCCCGCACGAAAGAAAATCCGTCGACGCTCGCGCCGATCGTGACGAAGATCGTCCGCTCGATGGATGGGAATGCAACGGTGTCGGAGGTGCGAACGCTCGATGCGTTGGTGATGAAGACCGTGGCCCGTCCGAAGTTCAACGCCACGTTGCTCACACTCTTCAGCGCCCTCGGATTGACGCTCGCCGCAATCGGCATCTACGGCGTGCTCGCGTACTCGGTCGCACAACGGACGCAGGAAATCGGCGTGCGTATGGCCATCGGCGCGCAGCCGGGGCAGGTGATGAAGCTCGTCTCGCGCGAAGGGATGCAGATCGCCGTCATCGGACTCATCGCCGGAACATTGGCTGCGATTGCGGCGACACGCCTGCTGCAGAGCCTTCTGTTCGGCGTCAGCGCGAGCGATCCGTTGGTGATCGTGCTGGTGTGGCTCGGCGTCGCGGCAGTGGCCTTTCTCGCGACCTACATTCCGGCGCGACGCGCGACGAGGGTTGATCCGCTGATCGCATTGCGGGCAGAGTGACGCCAGAACGAATGGAACCGGGAACGATCCTCATCGGCGATGACCAGCGCGACGTGCTCGAGGCGCTCGAGCTGCTGTTGTCGTCGGAAGGCTTCGCGGTCGAGACGGCGACATCGCCGTCGGACGTGATCCGCCAGGTCGGCTCGAAAGAGCTCGACCTGGTGGTGATCGATCTCAATTACACGCGCGACACGACCTCCGGCGGCGAAGGGATCGAGCTGCTCGAACAGCTGCACGCCTACGACAGCACCCTCCCGGTGGTCGTCCTCACCGCCTGGGCCTCGGTCGAGCTGGCAGTCGAGGCGATGCAGAAGGGCGCGCGCGATTTCATTCGCAAGCCGTGGGAGAACGATCGCTTTCTCTCGGTCGTGCGTACGCAGATCGAGCTCGGTCGTGCGCTCAGGCGCAGCCGCAGACTGGAAGGGGAGAACGCGATCCTGCGCGGCGACGCGTCGGTCTCGCTGATCGGCGACTCGCCTGCAATGCGGCCGGTCGTCGAGATGCTGCGCCGCGTCGCGCCGTCGAACGCGAACGTGCTGCTGCGCGGCGAGAACGGGACGGGGAAGGGCGTGTTCGCGCGTGCGCTGCATGCGAGCTCGAGCCGCGCATCGAAGCCGCTCATTTCCGTCAATGCCGGCGGCCTTTCCGAAGGCGTCTTCGAAAGCGAATTGTTCGGCCACGTGAAGGGCGCGTTCACCGATGCGAAGAGCGATCGCATCGGCCGTTTCGAGCTTGCCGATGGAGGGACGCTCTTCCTCGATGAGATCGCGAACGTCTCCATGTCGCAGCAGGCGAAGCTGCTGCGCGTGATCGAAACCGGCGAGTACGAACGCGTTGGTTCGTCGCAGACGCGGCGCGCAGACGTGCGGCTGATCTCCGCCACCAACGCTTCGCTCGAAGACGAGGTCACGGCGGGACGCTTTCGTCAGGACCTGCTCTTCCGATTGAACACGATCGAGCTGCGCATCCCGCCGCTGCGCGATCGCCGCGACGACATCCCCGCGCTCGCCGCCCACTTTCTCGCGCGTGAGGCAAAGCGCTATCGCAAAGCAATCACCGGCTTCGACACCAACGCGACCAAGGCGATGCTCGCGCATTCCTGGCCCGGCAACGTGCGCGAGCTCGAACATGCCATCGAGCGCGCAGTGCTGCTCTCGTCCGGCAACGTCATCACCCGCAGCGACCTCGCCCTCCAGACCCCTCCCGAACCCCGCCTCGACGACCTCTCGCTCGAACAGGTCGAAGTGCTCCTGATCCGAAAAGCCCTCGCCCGCTACGACGGCAACGTCAGCCGCGCCGCCAACGCCCTCGGCCTCAGCCGCAGTGCGATGTACCGGCGGATGCAGCGGTACTCGCTGTGAGCCAGGCTGAAGGTTGACGGCTGGATGGCCCGCGCGTACGTTCGCTTCGTGCGATTCATTTGCACGAAGGAGCAACCACTGAACGCGGGCGTACGCGCGCTGCCCGTTGTCTTGCTTGCTCTCGTGTCCCTGCACGCGCTTGCCGCAGCGCCGCAGACGTCTCCCATCCGCGTGACGGTCACCGGTGCCGATCGCGTGTGGATCGCGACGACCACGACGCGCGGTGCGCTGCGCACGTCGATGCGCAGCGTGGCCGGTGGCGCGACCGTCGACATCGATGCGGATGCGGAGCCGCTCTTCGTCTGTGTTGGTGCCGTTGCGCGCGCGACGGTGTGTGAGGAGGTTGCGCCGGGCGATGAGCGGGTTCGGCACGTCGCGCTCGATGAAGGGCGGAACGTCCGTGGCCGCGTCGTCGTCGGACGGACGCCGCTCGCGAAAGCGGTCGTGCGGGTGAGGCCGGACGCGCTCGAATCGGAACGGCCGCTCACGATTCCTCTCGCGTACGACGGCAGGCAGTGGACGATGTCCGTCACGACGGATGACGACGGCCGCTTCGCGATCGAACATCTCTCCAGTGGCAGCTATGTTCTCGAGGTCTCGACGGCATCGGGCCGCACGGAAGACTCCGAAGCGATCAGCGTTCCTGCGCTCGCAGCGCGAAAGGACGGCGAGGCACCGCCGCAGCGATCGTACGAGCTGCCGGAGATCCGCATTGCGGAAGGGTTGCGCGCGGCCGTGGAGGTGCGCACGCCAGACGGCATTCCCATTCCGGGAGCGGCCATTGAAGCATCGCAGCGCCGGCCGGACGGCCGCGACTCGGTGATCGGCGCGACGGCAGGCTCGGACGGTACCGCATCGCTCGACGGGCTCACTCCCGGCCTCCCGATTCGCCTCGGCTGTGCGGCGAAAGGCTTCGCGCGTTCGTACGAGGTCATCGAGACGCTGCCGCCGCTCCTCACGTGCACCTTGCAGCCGCTCGGCGGCATCAAGGGGACGGTCGTGGATGCGCACCGCCGTCCCGTCGCCGGTGCGATGGTCGAGCTCAAAGGAGAGAACGTTCGCGCGACCACAGACGCCGCAGGCGCGTTTGAAATCACCGATCTGCGGAGCGGCGCGTATGCAATCCGGGTCAGTGCGCGCGGCAGCGGCGTCATGAACGACAAAGTCGACGTGAAGAGTGGCGAGGTGACGGACGCCGGCTCGATTCGCTTGCCTGACGCGGTCGTTCTGCGCGGACGGGTGATCGACGCGGCGACGCGCCGAGGAGTCGCCAACGCGGATGTCGTTGCTGTCGATCCGCCGGTTGGTGCGACTGCAGTCACGGATGGCGACGGCGCGTTCACATTGCCCGGCGACAGCGCGACCGGATTGCGCGTGAAGGTGAGCGCCGCCGGATTTGCGCCCGCATACGCTGCGATGCAGCCGCCGTCGCATTCCGGTGCCGATGACCGCGGCACGATCGTCAGTCTCGAAAGAGCGGGCGCGCTCGAGATTCGCGCGTGGGATGACGCCACGGGGGAGGAATGCCGCGCCTGCACGATCGTCATCAGCAATGGGAACGAGACGCTCGAACAGATCGCCGATGCCTCCGGTATCGCGCGACAGAACGGGCTCGCACCCGGCCAGTACTTTGTCACCCGCGAGCGCGTGAGTGCGACCTCCCGCCTCGTGACGGTGAGCGGCGGCGACGACACCGAAAGTGCGCTCGTGCGCGCGGGCGAGACAACGCATGTCGAACTCGGAACCCCTGCCCGCGACGTGACCGTCGCGTTGCTGCCTGCACCTTCGGCCGAATGGAAACTGGTCGCGGTCAGCGGCTCGCGCGTCGTCTTCGGCTCGCCGCTCCCTGCGCGCGGAAACTTTCAATTCCGCAAGCGCGCGTCGGAACGATACGAACTGCGGCTCGAGAGTCCGTCTGCCACCGTCGTCGTGGGCGTCGTCCCCGCCGCGTACTCGAA
>JALYOB010000346.1 GCA_030857085.1 Acidobacteriota bacterium
CGTGCTCGCCGAGCGCATCCGCGCCGACATGCGCCTCGAGAACAACGGCATCGGCGGCGACTATTGGAAAAAGATCCCATATCCCATCGGGCATCAGGGCAACGGCTGGATCGGGACATACGAGAACCATCCCAACGCCTCGGCTGCGTTAGGCGGGATCGCGGGGGACGCGCCGACTGGCACGCTCACCTCGCCCGAGTTCCGCATCGTGAATCCGACGATCTCTTTCCTGATCGGCGGCGGCAATGACGCCACGCGCCTTCGCGTGGAACTGCTGCTCCGCCTCAACACGCGCCAGTTGGAGGAGGTCCGTCGCAACGGCGGCCAGCCGATCCGCATCGGCACGGCCGACTACGTGGTGGCCGCGTTCGCAACGGGCCAGCGCAACGAAGTCATGCGCCGCGAGCAGTGGGACGTCAGCGCGCATCGCGACCGCGTCGCCGTCATGCGCATCGTCGATGAGTCGCCCGCGGGACACATCAACGTCGATCACATCCGGCTCTCCGATGCGCTTCCCGCTCCGCAACCGCCGCGGGTCTGGGGTTTTGCGGACACGCATACGCATCCATCGAACTATCTCGCATTCGGCGGCGGCCTCATTCAGGGGCGCCTCTACGCGCCGGACGGCAATCCGCGCACGGCACTGCCCGACTATCTCAGCAACGTCAACGCGGCGAAGCTCGGAAGCCTCGGCATCCTGCTCGCGCCGCTCGTCCCGCTCGCGGCCACCACCGCCAGTTTCGTAGCTGGACCGATCGGCGCCGCCTTTGGCCCGGTCGTGCCGCCGATCCCGCCCGACCCCACGCTCGGTGCGGCCGTCGCTGCCGCGGCGTTCGCCGCGACCGCGCCTTCACGACGCGGCTATCCCGAGCACAACGCCTATCCCGCCTTCAACAACACCATGGGCCAGCAGATGTACCGCGAGTGGATCCGCCGCGCGTACGACGGCGGACTGCGCCTCATGTGCGCTCTCGGCGTGAACAACTGGCTCGTCAGCTCGCATCAGGTCAAGCGCGACGTGCTCGGCTCCACCGCGCCGCTCGACGATCGCGCCAGCGCCGACATGCAGGTCGCCGACATCAAGCGCTGGGTGAACGAGATCGAGAACCGGAGCTGGGTGGAGATCGCCTACTCGCCCGAAGACGCGCGCCGCATCATCGGCCAGAACAAGCTCGCCGTGATCCTCGGCGTGGAGCTCGACCTCCTCGGCAACTTCGCTCCGAACAACACCTGGAACGCGCCCGAGATCGTCGTCCTCAACCCCAATCCCTCGACGCCGGAGGAGGAGCAGCACGTGCGCCGCCTGCTCGGTGCGGAGCTCGACCGCCTGCATGCGATGGGCGTCCGGCAGATCACCCCCTTCCACTACGTGAGCGGCTCGTTCGGCGGCGTGGCCATGTTCGAGCGGCTGTTCAACGAGCAGAATCGCAAATTCACCGGCGCCAACGTGGCCGTGGAGAGCGGCGCGCCTTGGGGCATCCGCTACCGGCTCAATAACGATGGATGGGGCACGTTCGATGCGACCATCCGCGAGTTCGTCACCGGCCAGCCACGTACGGGCGCGTGGCACCCGACGTGGGAAAGCGTACCGCTGGGGCACATCAACGCGATGGGGCTCACGCGTACGGGCAGGATCCTGTTCGAGGAGATCGCGCGGCGCGCAATGCTCCTCGACGTGGATCATGCCGGATACAAGACCACGAAGGCTTTGCTCGACGAGGCTTCGAAGATCGGCTACCCCGTTCTGTCGTCGCATTCCGACTTCGTACAGCTCGGCATCTCCTCCACTGGCGGCGATCACGAATTCGCGCGGACGGCGGACAACCTCCGCAACGACGACGCGGCGAACCTGCGCCACTTCGGAACGACGCTGCACGGCAATCTCGCCCACGAGGGCATGGGGTCGCGGGAAAAGTTCGAACGCATCGCGCAGCTGGGAGGAATCGTCGCGCCGGTGATTTCCACGTACCGCCGCCGCGAGTACAGCCGGCCCGGTCTCGTGACCGTGCCGAACGACAACGAGGGGAGCTCGAAGACGTGGGCGCAGATGTACCTCTACGCCGTCGACGTCACCGGGGGTCACGGCGTGGCGCTCGGGTCCGACCGCGGCATGATCAACTTCATTGCGCCGCGATTCGGCCCCAACTCCGCGTTCATGCTCGGCAGCGAGACGCACGAGGATTTGTGGAAACAGCAGCGCGGCGTGCAGGTCGAACGCCAGACCAACGGCGTGCGCTACGACACGCCGATTCGCGACTGGCACGACTACAGGTTCAAAGCGAGCGGCCGCAGCGCGTACGAGTACACGAACAAACCGTGGGAGCACGACGACGCCTGGAAGGCGATCGCCGCGTACGTGGCCGGCCGCAATCCATGGACGATGGGCGGCGCCGCCGCGATTTCGAGCTCGGGCGACCCGCTGCACCCCGGACGCATCGAGAATTTCGTGCGCGGCTTCTTTGCGGAGACGGAAGAAGAGGTCTGGCGTGACTGCAGCGCCACCAGCCCCTGCCTCGGCGAGACCCTCCCGGAGCGCTACGCCGCGTACTGCGTCAAGAAGGGCGTCGAGCCGCACCAGCTCGCGGACACGAACTGGAACGAGAACGCCAGTCTGCGCGAGCACCACGGCTGGGTTCTGCGCGCGTGGCAGCACTGGCACGCCGCGGAAGGAGAGGAATTGCGCGATGCAATGCGCCGTGGCTCGCCGCCTCCGAACGACCCGCTTCGCCGCCACATCTTCGGCAACCGCGACTTCGACGTGAACATCGACGGCGTGGCCCATTACGGAATGCTGCCCGACCTGCTGCAGGACCTCCGCAACGTCGGCCTCACCGCGAACGAGCTCGCGCCGCTGTTTCGCTCGGCCGAGGATTACATCCGGATGTGGGAGAAGGCGGAGCGGCAGCGGCTGCACTGAGTAATCGACATGAGGAGATGAGAATGAAGAACGGATTCGTACTCTGCATCACGCTGTTCGTTGCCGCCACCGCCGCCGCGCATGGACCGAGAGACATCCAGTGCGTGTACAACTCTGACTGTCTCGATCCGCTCGTGTGCGCGAGCAGTTTGTGCCGCATCCAGTGCAAGAACGATCGGGACTGCGTGAATGGCTGGGTGTGCCGATCGCTGCGGCTGATCGACGTACCGCCAGGAGCCACTTCCGTCCCGGCGATCGACGAGACGCAGAATCGTTGCGTGGCGCCCGGCGCGGAAAACCTCGCGCGGGTCGTCGCGACGCCGCGCGGCCCCGCCCTTCAGTTCCTGCCGGTCCTGCAGACGCAGTCCGGCGGAGCAACCGTGACCGCGGTCCCCGCGGCCGCGACTCCCGGTGCGAGTGCCGGCTATGCAATCCCGCAGGGGAGCACGCCGCAAGTTGCGGATTCGCAGAGCGCGCGCGCCGGAACGAACGTCCTTCAGGCGCCGATCTCCGCGGTCAACCCAGGAATCAACGTGCGGCGCGTGTATCGCGCCGGCGCGCTCGAGTTCCGCCGCGGCGAGCGTGACGACTTTCTCTACATGCGTCAGGAGGGCGGCGACTGGACGACGGTTGGCGCTGGGGAGCTCACGACCGAGCCCGCCGCGATCGCCATACCCGACGGCGCTGTGTTCGTCTTCGGCAAAGGAAAAGACGACGCGATCTGGGGCGTCCGTTGCAACGGCGCGACGTGCGGCGACTGGTTCTCCCTCGGCGGCGTGCTGACGTCCGGCCCCACTGTGAAGATCCAACCCGACGGCCAAATCCGCGTCATCGCCACGGGCACGGATGGACGTCCATGGTTCATCACCGGCGACGGCAATACGTGGTCGGGCTGGAGCCCGCAGTGAGCGAGCCCGAACGATGAGAAGACGGCGGATGGAGGTCACCGTCGAGACCGAGGTGCGCGTCTCGATGCGGGGTCACGCCAGCGAAGCGGGCCAGACCTGCTGGTGCGGCGGTCTCCTCCTTCCGCCGCTCGCCGCCGCCCAGGCGGCGTCGATCTCCGTCCGCGCCGTCTACCGGCTCATCGAAGCGATGTCGGTCCACTTCACGCACGAGCCCGAGCCGCGGGTTTGCAGCCGGTCGGTGATCGGGATTGCGGGGGAGTGACGCGCGAAAAGAAATCTGTCCGCTCCCGTCAGCATCGTCTGCGTGGCACGTCGGCCGCAGTTCCGACGCTTCGCGAATGACTGCCGCCGGCACCCTCGAACGAACCCTCCTTGCCGCGGCGAGCGGCAGCCCTGTCGGTGACACGCTGCGCGATGGCCTCCGTCTGATCCGTCTCCACCTCGGCATGTCGGTCGCGTTCGTCTCCGAGTTCCGCGAAGGCGAGCGCCACTTTCGTTACGTCGACGCGGACGACGACGCGCCGCCGATTCGTGAAGGAGACGCCACACTGCTCAGCGGCACGTACTGCCAGGCGATCGTGGAAGGGCGGCTGCCGCAACTGATCCGCAACGGCGAACATCTGCCTGCGCTCGAAGCCATAGGCGTCACCGAAAAGATGGACGTCCGCGCCGCGATCACCGTCCCGATCCGGCTCAGCGACGGCACGCTGTACGGGACGCTCTGCTGCGCGAGCTCCGCGCCCGACGAGTCGCTGCGTGAGCGCGACGTCGGCCTGATGCAGGTCTTCGCCGGCTTCGCCGCGCAGCAGCTCGAACGCGACATCGCCTCGCGCCGCGAGTCCGACGAAAAGGCCGCGCGCATCCAGCAGATCCTCGACGACGAACGCTTCCGGATCGTCTTCCAGCCAATCGTCGAAATTGCGAGCGGACGCATCGTCGGCTACGAGGCGCTGACGCGGTTCGCCGCCGAGCCCCGCCGTTCACCAGACATCTGGTTCGCCGAGGCGGCCGAGAGCGGACTGGGAGAGGAGCTGGAGCTCGCCACCATCGCCGCCGCGCTCGCGCAATTGCCTGCGATCGCGGAGGACGCGTACCTCTCGATCAACGTTTCCCCGTCAACCATCAACAGCGGCGCGATCGAACGCGCACTACGCACCGCCCCACTCGAGCGAATCCTGCTGGAAGTAACCGAGCACGACCCCATCGCCGACTACGACGCCTTCCGCGCCGCCCTCGCGCCGCTGCGCGAGCGCGGCCTCAAACTCGCGGTCGACGACGCCGGCGCCGGCTACGCCAGCTTCCGCCACATCCTCAGCGTCGCCCCCGACGTGATCAAGCTCGACACCTCCCTCACCCGCGACGTCGACCGCGACCCCTCCCGCCGCGCCCTCGCCGCCGCCCTGATCGCCTTCGCGCGGGATACAGGAAGCCGCGTCGTGGCCGAAGGCGTGGAGACGGCGGCGGAGCTCGACACGCTTCGTGAGCTTGGGGCGACGAATGCGCAGGGGTATTTTCTCGGG
>JALYOB010000347.1 GCA_030857085.1 Acidobacteriota bacterium
GTCGGTGAGTGGTTCTACCGAGAACCGAGAACCGACAACCGACAACCCGGCAACACGCCCCAAAAGCCCAACGCCCAAAGCCCAACGCCGCCTTACCATATCCCGATGGGCACCGAAACCCGCTGCCGTGTCGAGATCGACGATCAGTCCAGTGAAGCGAAGGTTCTGCTCGAAACCGACGAGCTCATTCTGCGCGGGGCGGTGAAGGCGCGGATTGCGTTTCGCGATGCTGCAAACGTCGCGGCGGACGGCGGTGTGTTGCGGCTGGAGTGGGCGCAGGATGGAACGACGCGCGCGGTCCGGCTGCATGTCGGGGCGGATGCGGCGAAGTGGGCCGAGAAGATTCGGAATCCGAAGACGGTGGCCGAGAAGCTCGGCGTCAAGCCGGGGCAGAAGATCGCCATTGTCGGCGCCCTCGACACTGGCTTTCTCGGTTCGCTGCCGTATACGACCAAGGTCGGGAGTGGCAGCGACGTCATCTTCTTCGCCGCGAACGCGCGTCAGGAGCTGACGAAGCTCGTCGCGTTGCGGAAAGCGCTCGCGCCGGCGGGCGCGGTGTGGGTCATCCGGCCGAAAGGCGTTGCCTCAATCAGCGAGTCGGACGTCATGTCCGCCGCCAAATCTGCCGGGCTCGTCGACGTGAAAGTGGTGCGCTTCTCCGACACCCACACCGCCGAAAAGCTCGTGATCCCGGTGGCCGCACGCCCGTAACCAAATCGTCACAGCAAATATCCCCCAAATTGAGGGTAGGGATTTCGGGCAATAAGTCACTCCTAGTCAGAGCGATTGACATGGCCGCTACCGAGATCGACGCGATGACCGCCGTACACCTCCCGATGTCTGAGCGCGTGCTCGACAAACTCGCCGACATCCTCTTCGCCACCGACGAGATCCTCGACATGACCCGTGTCGACGAACGCCTCCCCGACCCCACCACCGTCGTCGTCCGCGATTCCGTCAAACGCGTCTACGACCAGGTGAATGAGCTGATGAAGCGGCTGGCGGATTGATGTTGGTTGTCGGTTGCTGGTTATCGGTTGTCGGTTGAGGGTTGTCCGTTCTCCGTTATCCGTTGTCCGTTGCGGCTCTCGCGAATGCCACCTTGAACGGACAACGGACAACGAACAACCGCCTCTCCCCGACAACCGAGAACCGACAACCGACAACTTTCCCCCACCCCCTTGACAACCCGAACGCCGCAACCTAACTTAACACTGTTAAGTTTCGGAGGAGCGATTTGGGACCGAAAGAACGGCGGGAACGGGAGCGCGAGGAAGTCCGCGGGCTGATTCTGGATGCGGCGCGGGAGCTGTTCGCGAGTGAGGGAGTCGAGTCGGTCACGATGCGCCGCATTGCCGACAAGATCGAGTACTCCCCCACCGCGATCTACTTTCACTTCAAAGACAAGGAAGCGCTGCTCGCGGAGCTCTGCGACGTCGACTTTCGTGCGTTCGCCCATGGGTTCGCCGAAATCGCCCAGCTTCCCGATCCGGTCGAGCGCCTCCGCGCGGCGGGACATGCGTACGTCGCATTCGGCATCAACAACCAGAGCCATTACCGGCTCATGTTCATGACGCCGACGCCGAAGAAAGTCGACCCAACCACGATCACCAAAGGCAATCCGGAAGAAGACGCGTACGCGTTCCTCAAAGGCGTCGTCTCCGAGCTCGTCGCCGCGAACCGCATGCGCGACGAATACAACGACGTCGATCTCGCCGCGCAGGTGATCTGGGGCGGCATGCACGGCCTGGTCGCGCTCGAGATCGCCAAGTGCAACGACGACTGGGTCGCGTGGACGCCGATCGCCGATCGCACCCGCGCCACCATCGACATGATCCTCAAAGGCGTGCTGAAGGAGTAAGCAAATGGCCGTCGATCTCGCAACGAAATCCCTGCTGCACGACAAGCTGCGTTTCTTCATCACCGTCTCCGGCGTCGCGTTCGCGGTCACGCTCGTGCTCGTGCAGGTCGGTCTCTTTCTCGGCCTGATGTCGAACGCGTCGCTGACGATCGATCAGATCGACGCCGATCTCTGGGTCACCTCGCACAACACGCCGAACGTCGACTTTGCGCACACGTTCCCGGAGACGTACCTCAAGCGCGTCCGCAGCACGCCTGGCGTTGCGCGCGCGGACAACCTCATCGTCTGGTTCATGAACGTGAACCTCCCCACCGGCGCGGTCGAGGGAACCGAGGTGTATGCGATGGAGGATTTCGGCCGGTGGAACTTTCCGCAGAACGTGGTCGACGGAAACATCGACGACCTCCGCCGCGGGCCGTACATGGTGCTCGATGACTCCGCGAAGAAGCGCTGGGGCGCGTTTCAGGTCGGCGACTACCGCGAGGTGTTAGGCCGCCGTCTCAGGATCATCGGACGTACGGTCGACGCGAAGTCGTTCACCACCACGCCGCTCACCTTCATGGATTTGCGTCTGGCGCAAAGTCTCACCGAGAGCGTGATGCGCGGCAATACGACGTACGTTCTGGTGAAGCTCGCGCCGGGCGCGAATGCGGAGGCGGTGCGTAAAGAGCTCGCGCGGCGCCTGCCGTACAACGACGTCTACACAAAGTCCGAATGGGCGCAGCGTTCCCGCGCGTACTGGATCGAATCCACCGGCCTCGGACTCAACATGTACATCACCGTCTTCCTCGGATGCCTCGTCGGCATCGTGGTCGTCGCGCAGACGCTCTACACCTCGACCATGGAGCACATCCGCGAGTTCGGCACGGTGAAAGCGATCGGCGGAGGCAACGCCGACATCTACCGCATCCTCGGCAAGCAGGCCACGATCGCCGCCATCGCCGGCTTCGCGTTAGGCGCCCTGCAGGCCTTCGCCCTCGCTCCGCTCATGGCAAAGATCGACCTGAAACTGATCATCCCCACCCAACTCTACGTCGCCGTCCTCATCGGCGCGATCGTGCTTTGTTTAGGAAGCGCGCTCGTGTCGTTCCGGAAAGTGGCGAGCATCGATCCGGCGCTCGTATTCAGAACCTGAGTGGCGCGTGGCGAGTGGCGCGTTGCCAGGGCCTTGTCGCCCGGGCGATGACGCTCTGGCAACTCGCCACACGCTACTCGCTACATCCGATAAGGAGCATCCATGTCCGTCCTCCATGCCCGTGGTGTCGAAAAGCATTTCCAGGAAGGGCGCGAGACCGTCACCGTGCTCAAAGGCATCGACTTCAATGTCGAGCGCGGTGAGATCGTGGCGCTCGAAGGGCCGTCCGGCTCCGGCAAAACGACCTTCCTCTCCATCCTCGGCTGCATCCTCACGCCGTCGAAAGGAGAAGTGTTCATCGAAGGTGCGGCGGTGCGGGAGAAGAGTCTCGCCGCCGTCCGCAAACGTTCGCTCGGCTTCGTCTTTCAGCAGTTCAATCTCTTTCCCTCGCTCACCGCGGTCGAGAACATCGAATACGCGCTGAACGTCAAAGGGCTGAAGGGGCGCACGGCACGCGTCGAGGCGGAACGCGTCATCACTGCGGTCGGTCTCGGCGATCGCCAGAACTTCCTTCCTCGCGAATTGTCGGGCGGGCAGAAACAGCGCGTCGCGATTGCACGCGCGCTCGCCGGCAACGCACCGATTCTCCTCGCTGACGAACCGACTGCAAACCTCGACTCCACCGTCGGCACACAAGTCCTCGAAATGTTTCGCGCGCTCGCCAAACAGGAGAACCGCGCACTCGTCATCGTCACCCATGACCCCAAAGTCCGGACCATCGCCGATCGCGTGGTTCGCATTCAGGATGGAGAGCTCGTATGAACCGCTTCCTCTACCCCGTTCTCGCAGTGCTGATCGTCATCGCGACCGTCGTGCAGGTCCGCGCGAATCGTCCGAAACCGAACGCCACGCCGCGCGTCGCCGCGACCAATGACACGCGCGTCGTCGCGGAAGGGCGCGTCACCACATACCCCGGCGCGGAAGTCACCGTCGGCTGCGACGTCGGCGGCACGATCGATCGCCTCAACGTCGAAGAAAAACAGACCGTGCATGCAGGCGACGTCATCGCGATCATCAGAGCCGACGACACGCGCGCTGCGCTTTCGGTCGCACGTGCGCACGTCGGCGAAGCGGATGCAGACATTCGCTTGTTTGCTTCCGAGGTGGAGCGCGCGAAGCACTTGTTCCAGGAGGATGTGGGATCGAAACAGGCGTGGGACAAAGCAGAGCGCGATCTCGACTCCGCACGCGCGCGCCGCGCATCGGCAGCAGCGGAAGTGCGCAGACTCGAAGCGCTGGTCGGCAAGACCATCGTCACTGCACCGATCGACGGCGTGGTCATCACGCGGCACACGCATGCGGGCGAGACGATCGAGAGCGGCGCGCCGGTCGTGACGATCGCGAATCTCGCGAAGACGCGCGTCGAAGCCGAAATCGATGAATACGACACCGCCCGCATCCGCCTCGGCGCACCGGTCGAGGTGACGGCAGAAGGTTTCGATCGCTCCTGGCGCGGCACGATCGAAGAGATTCCGGATGCGGTCGTGAACCGGCGCCTCAAGCCGCAGGACCCGTCGAAGCCGATGGACACGCGTGTCCTGCTGGTGAAGGTCGCGTTTCACGAACCGACGCCGCTCAAACTCGGGCAGCGCGTCGAGGTACGCATGAACTGACAATCATTGCGGCGAGGACGAGCGGCCTTTATGCTCGCGGGCGAAAAAAGATGAAGCCGCTCGTCCTCGTGATCGAGAACGATCGTGGGACGCGCAAGCTCCTCGACGTTCTGCTCAGCCGGCTCGGCCTCGCGGTCGATCTCGTCGCGACCGGCTCCGACGCACTGCTTCTGCTCGAGCAGGTCGAGTACGACTGCGCGTTCATCGATCTGCTGCTGCCGGGCCTCAGCGGCGCGGACGTGCTGCAGTGGATCGCGGCCAATCGCCCGTCGCTGCTGCAGCGATCGATCGTTCTCTCCTCCGCCACGCCGGCGCAGCTCGACCGCGTGCGCGAACGCTGGCCGGCAGTGCGCACGATTCGCAAGCCGTTCGAGCTGAGCGAAGTGGTGACGGTGGCGCAGGAAGCGCTCACCCGTCCGCAACGCTCACCCGAGCCGCGGGTCGAGTTCACGCGCCACTCGGTGACCGCCGGCGCAAAGGCGGGAATCGTGATGCGTCTCGACGGCGAACATCTCTCGCCCGCCCTTTCGTTCGGCTACTCGGATGCGGCGGTGCAGGCGTTCATGCCTCTGCGGCTCGATGAGCAGTTGCCGATCTGCGAAGCCGCCCGCCAGGGACGCCCGCTTTGGCTGCCGTCGCTCGGCGCGGTGTCAGTGACGTATCCGCAGCTCGCGCCGATCTGGGAGAAAAACGAAAGCCGCGCCCTCGCCGCGGTGCCCCTGA
>JALYOB010000348.1 GCA_030857085.1 Acidobacteriota bacterium
GGCTTGGCCTGCAAGCGGGGTCCGGGGCCCGCGGCCCCGGCCGCCGGAGGCCCCCCGGTCGTCGTCAGCGCAACCAGCCCGGCGGCACGCCCTGACGGCGTGCGTCCTCGCGGAACTGCGCGTACGCCCGTTCGGCGCGCGTCACCTCGAGCTCCGCGTACGGAATGCGTGCGCGTGTGCGTTCGAGCTGCGTCGTCTGATACGTGAACTGGCCCGGGCGGTAGCCGAGGGAGAGGAAACTGTTGATCTGCGACTGGAGCTCTTCGAGGCGGGTTTGCAGCAGCGCCAGCTCCTCGCGGGCGCGGGTCACATTCTCTTCATAGGCGCGTGCGTCGCGGCGCCATTGCAGTTCATCGCGTTTCTCCTGCGCGACCTCCTCCTTCGTCGGCGGAGGAGGAACGGCATCGGCGACGCGAAGAGGCTGCGCGGGTGTGCCGTTGTGATTCTTCTGCAGCTCGTCGATGAGGCGCTTCCGCTCTTCATCCGAGACGCGGAGCTTGCGCACCGGCGCGGCGTTGCTCGAAGAATCGTCGTTCTTCTCGATGCGGTCCACTTCCGTCGAAGGCATCGAATAAAGGACGCCATTCGCGCGGAACGTGATCACTCCCTTTTCCTCGCGCGGGACGCCGTCGACCGTGAGGCGGTCGCCCGAGCGCAGCACGATCGTCGAGGTCAGCGTGATGAAGAGAACGAGGGCGTTCATACGCAGTTAGATTACTCTTCCGCCTCCGAATATGCCCAACTGGCTGTATCTCTTCACCAACCTGTTTTACCACCTCGGCCTCGCCGTCTGGATCGGCGGGACGCTCGTGTTGGGCGCGCTCGTCGCGCCGGCGCTGTTCCGCAGTCTGCCGCGGCATCAGGCGGGCGGCATCTTCGGGCCGGCGCTGCGCCGGTTTGCGCGCGTGCGGGTCGTCGCCTTACTCATGACGCTCGCTGCTGCGGCCATCAAACACCTCGCCTGGGAGAGCGGGGCGGCCATCTGGATCACCATCCGCTGGACGGCGCTCGCGTTTATGGCCGCGGCGCTGGTTTACGAGATCGCGTACCTCGAACGGGCTCTGGAGGCGCGGCGCGTGCATCTCACGCCTGAGATGCCTGAGTCCGACCCGCAGAGACGCGCGTTCAACGCGCTCCACAAACGCGCCGAAGCGCTCATGAAAGCCTCGCTCGGCGCCGCGTTCGCAGCCCTGCTGCTGAGCTAGAATCGCGCGACCGCAATGGGAAGTAGCACCCCGCACCTGCACATTCACTGGGTCCTGATCGCCTCTGGCTGCGGGCTCTTCTACCTGATCTTCGACGCGCTCCGCTCGTTCGCGTTGCAGCTCAGCCCCGTCCGTCTGCGCCGTCTGAGCACCGACACCGAAGACGGCGGCGGACGCTGGACCTCCTTCGACGCGGCCGATTTTCAGCTGATCAGCGGCGCACTTCTCCAGGTCGCGCTGGTCATCGGCGGCGGCGCGACGACGCTGATCTTCGACGAGCTCTCGTTCGCCAGCGCGGTCTTGCGCAGCAGCGCGATCTGGGTGCTGGTCGTCGTCGTCTGGAAGTTCCTCCTCGCGCTCGTGCCCGCCGATGCGGGCGAAGTGGTGCTGCGCGCGCTCCTGCCGTTCTCGCGCTTCGTCTATTACGTCTTCTGGCCGCTCCTCTTCCCGCTGCGCAAACTCCTCGAGCGGCTCGATCGCGGCGATGAAAACGGCGACGACGAAGAAGAAGTGACCGACGAAGAAGTGCAGGCGTACATCGACGTCGGCGAGGAAGAAGGAATCATCGAGGCGTCGGAAGGAAAGCTGCTGCAGTCGATCGTCGACTTTGGCGACCGCCTCGCGCACGAGATCATGACCCCGCGCATCGACGTCCTCGCATTCGACGCGCGCCGGCCGATGGAAGAGCTGGCGAAACTCTTCAGCGAATCGAAATACGCGCGCATCCCGGTGTACGAACAGAGCATCGACCAGATCACCGGCGTCGTGCACGTGAAGGATCTCTTCGACGCGCTGCTCAAGCGCGAAAACCGCGCGGTCGCCGCAATGGCCCGTCCGGCGTACTTTGTGTCGGAGACGAAAAAAGTCTCCGAGCTCCTGCGCGAGTTCCAGACCGAGCACCTGCAGATCGCAGTGGTGGTCGACGAATACGGCGGCACCGCGGGCATCATCACCACCGAAGACATCATCGAAGAAATCGTCGGCGAGATTGCCGACGAACACGAGGACGAAGAAGCCACGGTCGTCGATGCCGGCGAAGACAGCTGGCTCGTCAGCGGCATCCTCCGCGTCGAATCCCTCGAAGAACGCCTCGACGCCCACCTCACCGGCGAAGACTACGAAACCGTCGCCGGCCTGATCTTCACCACGTTAGGCCGCGTCCCCGCCGTCGGCACCATCGTGCGCAAAAACGGCTGGCTGTTCGAAGTCGAACGCGCCGACCGTCGCAGGATTTACCGGGTGAAGGTGAGGAGAGATCCGGACTGGTCGGAGGAGGATGAGGAGGATGACGAGTGACGCCGGATGTGAATGAGCTGGTGAATCGAATGAGCTGGTGAATCGAATTGAAAATTGAAAATTGAAAATTGAAAAATCCGATGCGCCGGACCGCAGCCCACCCGTCAGGCTCATATCTTTCAATTTTCAATTTTCAATTTTCAATTTCGCGGCCTACAACGCCATGACCGACCAACACACAGAACCCGCGCCTGACGCCACGTCCGAAAAAAAATTCGGAACCGTAGCGATCGTCGGTCGCCCCAACGCCGGCAAATCCACGCTGCTCAATCACGTTCTCGGGCAGAAGGTTTCGATCGTCTCCAATAAACCGCAGACGACGCGCAATCGCATTGTGGGCATCCTCAATGATGCGCGGGGGCAGATTGCGTTTCTCGATACGCCGGGCGTGCACAAGCCGCTGCACCGGCTCAATGTGCGGATGATGGATCACGTGCGGTCGGCGCTCACCGAGGCGGACGTCATTGCGCTCATCGTCGACGCGAGTGAGCCGTTCGGCAAAGGCGATCAGTATGTGATCGAGATGCTCGTCGCGGAAAAAGAAACCAACCCCGAGGCGAAGCGGTTCGTGCTGCTCAACAAGATCGATCTCGTACGGAAAGAGAAGCTGCTGCCGCTCATGCAGCAGTACCACGGCTTCGGTCTCTTCGACGAAATCGTCCCCATTGCGGTCGCAAAAGGGGAGGGCGTCGAAGCGCTCAAGGATCTCCTCTTCAACACCGTCGAGGCGGGCGAGGCGATCTATCCGACCGAGGATTACACGACCCAGCCGGAGCGCTTTCTTGCCGCGGAGATCGTGCGCGAGAAAGTGCTGCACCACACTTCAGAGGAATTGCCGTACACGACCGCGGTCAACGTCGAGCGCTTCGAAGAAGACGAAGAGACGGGCATGGTTCGCATCTGGGCCACGATCTACGTCGAGCGGGAGTCGCAGAAGGGGATCGTCGTCGGCAAGCAGGGGTCGATGATCAAGCGCATCGGCACCGAGGCGCGGCAGGAGCTGGAGACCATCCTCGCGACGAAGGTCTTTCTCGACCTTCACGTCGCCGTCCATCAGGGCTGGCGCGAAGACGAGCGCTTCCTCGGCGAGCTCGAATGGCCGCTGCGCTGAAAAAGCGGGGGTTGGTGCCGTAAAGAAGGATTCGCAAAGGCGCGAACCTTCATTAACATAGGCCACTATTTTCGTCCGCACCATTTGGAGGAGGCTTCATGCCCGGTAGGCGAGCATCACGTATTCTTCTCTTGCTGTCCCTTTTTCTTGTTGCAGCTCCCATCTCTTTCGCGCAGCAGACAGGGTCGATCAGCGGTAGGGTGACGGCCACGGACGGATCGGCATTGCCGGGCGTCACTGTCGAAGCGCGTTCGCCGGTTCTTCCGCAGCCGCGCACGACGGTCACGTCGGAGAACGGCGAATATCGTCTGCCCGCGCTTCAGCCGGGCGCATACACGGTGACGTACACGCTGGCGGGGCTGGAAACGGTCACACGCAACGTCGGCGTCCTTCTCAACCAGAACGCCGAGGTGAGCGTTGCACTCGGCATCGCGGGGGTCGCGGAAGAGATCACCGTCACCGCCTCGAACACGCTCGTCGACCGCGAGTCGACGGCGCTGCAGACCGGCATCACCCGCGAAGAAATCGAGGGTCTGCCCGTGCAGCAGAACTACGGCGACCTGCAGAAGCTGATCCCCGGCGTCATGACGACGCAGGATCAGGTTCGCGGCCCCAGCGCGGGCGCGAGCGGCCAGGAAAACGTCTACATGTTCGACGGCGTGAACATCACGATGCCGCTGTTCGGCGTCCTGAACTCGCAGCCGAACACGCACGACATCGCCCAGGTCAGCATCATCAAAGGCGGCGCGAAGGCCGTCGACTTCAACCGCGCCGGCGGCTTCACGATCGACACCGTCAGCAAATCGGGAACGAACGAGTTCGCCGGTGAGGTGGGGTATCAGGCGCGCCCGAGCAGCTTCGTCGCCGATCAGACGGGCACCTCGAACCTCAATTACCAGCAGGATCGCTCGTGGGCGTCGGCGAACATCGGCGGACCGGTTGTGCGCGATCGCCTGTTCTTCTATGGCTCGTACTTTCGTCCGGTGTTCGAGCGAACGAACCAGGCCAACCTTTACGGCGAGCTGCCTGGTTACGAGCGCACCACCGACGAGTACTTCGGCAAGCTGACGTACACGCCGTTGCAGTCGATCCTCATCAACGGCAGCTACCGTGATTCGAAGACGCACGAGAGCGCGGGCGACTTCACGTCGTTCCAGGCGCCGACCACCGGCTCGGGCAGCGATACGAAGCAGACCATCGGAACGCTCGACGCGTCGTGGATCATCAGCCCGAACAGCTTCGCCACCCTCAAGTTCAACGATTACCGCAACCCGGGCAACGGCCCGCGCGCGGAAACCGTGTCCAGCGCACAGTTTTCCACGCAGGTGGGAACGCAGCTCAATCTCACCGACCTGACGCAGATCGGACGGTTCATCGTTCCGACGGCGACTTTCTCGGTCCCCGCGGCCAACGCATTCGTGCAGCCGTTCATCGAAAAATACGGCTACATCTGCCCGCAGGATGCTGCGGCGCGCGGCCTGTCCTGCGCTCCCGGAACCCGCGTCGGCGGCGGTACGGTCGGCTTCGGCCAGTACAGCAACAACCAGGACGACTTCTATCGCCGCGGCACACAGCTCGGCTACAACTACACCCTCGGTTCGAGCATCACGCATGACCTGCACGCCGGCTATCAGCGCTACGTCGACGAGGAAGATCGCCTGATCGTCTCGAATGGCTGGGGCGTGATCACGATTCCCGCGGGCATCGGCACCGG
>JALYOB010000784.1 GCA_030857085.1 Acidobacteriota bacterium
CCGATACCTCACCGCTGCGACACCCCTTTTGTGCAGAACGGCGCCGAATGCCGTGCCATGATCCGCGGCATGCGCAAGATCACGCTCGCCGCCCTCACGCTCCTCCTCACCACCGCCGTCGCCTACGCCCAGCATGACGCGGGCAAAAAGCCGCTCAGCCCTCCCGCCAAAGCGACCGCAACGTTCGGCGGCAAGAAAGTCACCATCGACTACAGCGCTCCGTCCAAGCGCAATCGCGCGGTCATGGGCGCCCTCGTCCCCTACGGCAAAGTGTGGCGCACCGGCGCCAATGCCGCCACGACCCTCACCACCGAGACCGATCTCATGATCGGCAGCCTCCACGTTCCCGCCGGCACCTACACGCTCTATACGATCCCGAACGAAAAGAACTGGACCCTCATCGTCAACAAACAAACCGGCCAGTGGGGCACGCAATACAACGAGGCGCAGGACCTCGGCCGCGTGAAGCTCGACGTCAAGCGCGTCAAAACGGCGGTCGAAACCTTCGCCATCGACCTCCGCCGCGCCAGCGACAAAAAAGGGACGCTCTCCTTCACCTGGGAAAACACTCAGGCCACCGTGCCCGTCATGGTGCATTGATGCGCACGCAGTCGTTGCGGCAGCTCGCCGCGATTGCCTTGTTCCTCGCCGCCGCGCCACTTCCCGCACAGGAAGTGGCGCAGCCCGCGTCGGCGATGACGTTCGAAGAATACGAGCCGAAATCGACCCTCGTCGTTCCCGAACATCCGCGCACCCGAGCGAAATACCCTTTCATCGACGTCCACAATCACCAGCGCCGCGACATGAGCCCGGCCGACGTCGACCAGCTGGTCAAAGACATGGACCGCATCGGCCTGCAGGTGATGGTCAATCTCAGCGGCGGCAGCGGCGAGAATCTGCAACAGGGCATGACCACGCTCGGCCGCGCGCCGAAGCGTTTCGTCACCTTCGCCAACGTCGATTTCCGGCGCATTGACGAACCGAACTTCGGCGTCAACGCGGCGAAGCAGCTCGAGGAAGACGTCAAACACGGCGCCGTCGGATTGAAGGTCTTCAAGAACCTCGGCATGTTCCTCACCGACAAATCGGGAAAGCGCGTCCATACCGACGATCCCCGCCTCGACCCGATCTGGGAAAAAGCCGCCGACCTCCGCATCCCCGTTCTCATTCACACGGGCGAGCCGGTCGCGTTCTGGTCGCCTGTCGACAAGCACAATGAGCGCTGGCTCGAACTGACGCAGTTCCCCGATCGCCGCCGCAGCGATCCGAAGTTCGCCTCTTTCGAAGAGACGATGGCCGAGCAGGAGAACCTGTTCCGCAAACATCCGCGCACGCACTTCATCGCGGCGCATCTCGCCTGGCGCGGCAACGATCTCGCCCGCCTTTCGAAACTGCTCGACGACCTGCCGAACGTCTCCACCGAAATCGGAGCGGTCCTGCACGAGCTCGGACGCCAGCCCCGCGCCGCGCGCGCGTTCCTCATCAAGTATCAGGACCGCGTGCTGATGGGGAAAGACATCTGGAATCCGGAGGAGTACGCGACCTATTTTCGCGTCCTCGAAACCGACGACGAGTACTTCGACTACTACCGCAAGCGCCACGCGTTCTGGAAGATGTACGGCCTCGCCCTCCCCGACGAAGTCCTCCGGAAGATCTACTACAGAAACGCCCTGCGCCTCATGCCGGGAATCGACGCGAGCGCCTTTCCGAAGTAGGATTGGCGCCGCCGGTTCGCCGGCTTCCCTCGACATCCCTGCTGGGTGGCATGCGATGTGCCATCCAGCCGCGTCAGAAGTTGCGTATTCTGCATAAAACATGAGAAGGCGAGGTGGTACGGCACTCCCTGTAATTGACGACGATCCTGGTCTCAATTCACTCGAAAAACATTGAAGGAGAAAGTATCCAGATGAAGAAGTTCGTTACGTTCCTCTGCGCCACCGCTCTCGTCGCCGCCGTTTCCTGCAAGGGCAATGAAGATCAGTCCTCGACCGAAACCGTGACGACCGACACCGTCGCCACCGACACCTCGGTTGTCCAGACCGAGACGACCGCGACGACCACTGTGTCGCAGGAAACCGACACGTCCGCGCAGACCAACACGATGGGCGGCACCTCGACCGACACGTCGGCGACCGGCACCACCAGCACGACCGGCACCACGGGTACAGCCACGACCGGCACGTCGGCCACGAC
>JALYOB010000349.1 GCA_030857085.1 Acidobacteriota bacterium
GAATCCCCTTCCGACGGAGCGCGCAGTGGCCTGTATGCAGGGGATCCCGCGCTGCGCGCGGGATGACACAACCGGGCCGCCGCGGTGTCATCCTGAGCCGCGAAGACGGCGAAGGACCTTCCAATGGGGCCACGGAGAAGGTCCTTCGCTGCGCGCGGGATGACACGGGGTGCCTCACTCCACAGTCACCGTTCCGATCACCCGCCGCTCCTCTGCTTCCCGCATCACGACCAAGATGTCCTTCCGTTCCACCTTGCCGCCTTTTTTCGGGCGCACGCTCACGATCACGTGTGTGAGCGACTCGGCGCCGACGGTGGTCTCGTCGTCGCTGAAGTAGTGCGCTTCGATGCGGTACGTGCCGTGCGGTGCGTTCGCGATCGTGTAGATCTGCGGGCCGTAGCCGAAGACAAAGCCGCCGGTGTGTTTGCCGCCCGCCTTGCTGGTCTGTTGGTTCCACGCCACGTCTTCGCCGCCCGGCTCGATCACGTGCAGATCGACGTAAGACCAGCCGGTGTCGAACATCAGTTCGACGGTGAGGTCGGCATCGGGCGGCGTGCGCAGGTCGAGTCCACGTTGCTGCTCGAACTGCGGCGCCTGATCCCATTTTGCAATGAGTGCGTCGACGTCTTCGTACACCGCTTCGATGCCGATCACCCGGCTGCGCGTCGCGCGCATCTGCGCTTTCCAGTTCGCGACGTCGCTTGCGCGTGCGCGGCGCGCGTCCAGCAAGACGAGCTCGCGCCATGTTTGCGCTTCACCCGGCGAGATTTCGGCGGCGCGCCGCAACAGAAGCCGTGCGAGCTCGGTCTCGTTCCATCCGTCGAGCACGCGCGCAAGAATCCGCAGCATCGGCGCGTCTTCGCTCCGGGCTTCGGCGAGATCCGTCAGTACGCGTACCGCCAGCTGCGGCGAATCCGCACGCAACGCCTCGGCCGCGAATACGTGAAACGACTTCTCGCCGCCGAGGAGCGCACGTGCGGCGATGTAGTAGCGGAGACGATCGTTCGTCGAGCGCAGCGCCTTCAACTTCTCGATGACCGCACTCGCCAGCGCGAAGTGTTGCTTCACGACTTCCTCTCGCGCGTTGTCGTCCTCATCGTCAATGTCCGCCGCGCGCGCCGCGAGCGATGCGATCTTCTGCAACAGCTTGTCCGCCGGCGATCCAATCGTGCGCAAAGCGTTCGCGGAAGTCTTGGTCTCGGCTTCAGGCGACGCGCCCGGGGCAGCGACCGCGGTGACGGTGATCGTCTCCAGGACCGCGACAATGCGCATCGCCAGCTCGATCGAAGTGCCCGACGGCACGCGCCCGAGGTGATAGTGAGGCGCGTCGAAGCCCTCGAGATACGCGATGACGGATGCGTTCGCGGGAGCAACCGGATAGGCGAGCGTAAAGTTGCCCTCTGCGTCAGTGATCGCCGCGGAGATGAATTTGTCGCCGTCCGCGAGCAACACCGTCACTCCGGGAAGCGCCACCTCACCATCGGTCACCCGGCCGCGCACGATCCAGCTCGACGCCCGCGGCGTGAGCATCGGTACCGTGCTGGCGCGGTTGCCGATTTCGCGCGCGCGCTGCCGCGCTTCTGCGTCGAGTTTCTGCTGCAGGGCGCGCGCTTCTTCTTCGAGCCGCTTCTCTTCCGCCAGCTCCGCATTCAGCGGAATTCCGTACTGCTCGTAATCGCGCCACGACTCGAGCACCAGCAGCGACGTGCGGGGCGTGAGCTGCGTGAACCGCAGCCCGTGCGCGAGCAGTTCCGCATCGTTCGCGTTGTTCGCCAGCAGATCGCGCAGCTTCGCGCGTGCATACGCGCGGCGCACCATGCTGATCTCGCGTGGCTCGGACAACTCGCGCGTGACTTCGACCGGCAACTTTGTGATCGCTGCGTCGGATCGCTTCGCGACGATCAGCCGCGCAGCATGCGATGCGAGCTGATTGCGCGGCAGGAGGTCGTCGTCATGTACGTCGACGCGTTGCGGAACGTGCATCGCCGCTTCGACCGCGTTCTCGATCTTCATCGTCGTGAGATCGAGCCACCACCCGCCGGTCGCGCGCGCTGCATTCGCGAGGAGGTGCGCGTCCGCCGACTGCGCCGCATTCACAACGAGGAGCGGCTTCCGCAGACCGGCGAGCTTCGCGAACGCCGCACCCCCGTCGCGCGAGTCGCCGAGGGAGGTGAGGCCGTCGGTGACCAGGAGGAGACGCGTGTTCGGCGGCGTGTTCGCGAGCAGCGCGCGCACATGGGATGCGAGTCCGGCGAAGTTCGTTGCGCCGAGCGGCTGGAGATCGTTGAGCTCCTGCTCGAGTGCGCGGGCACCGGCGGGCGTGCCGATGCGTGCGATGCGGCGCGGCGTGTCGACGGCGATGTTGAACGGCACCACGTCCGCCGTTCCGGACGCCTGCTGCCGCGCGAGAAACTGCGTCATAAACGCTCGGATCGCAGCGCGGTTCTGCTGCACGGAGCTCGACGAGTTGTCGTAGAGAATCACCACGTGCGCCGCGGGCGTCGCGCTGCTCGTTTCCGGCTGCACGTCGATTGCTGCCGATGCGTACCATGCGTTCTCGTCCGGTTCATGCACGACGAAAGCGGACGGCGTATCGCGCGGCACGCGTACGACGCCGTCGACGAATGCGCCGCGTCCTTCCGCATCGAGCTGCACGTCGAAGTCCTTGATTCCTTCTCCGTAGCGCACGTCCAGCAAGTAGTCCTCGGAGGTCAGCTCCTGGTCGTAGGCCAGCACGACTTGTTTGTCGCCCTCGGCGGGGATCGGATAGACCTCGAGATCGAACGCGCGTCCGTGGTTCCACTCGATGAGCGCAGGATCGGCGGCGCGATGCACGACCTCCTCGTATGCGGTGCGGGCGAGCACGCGCTCGACCGCGACGGCGTGACGCAGCTTGCCGTTCACGTACAACCCGGCGTCACTCACTTCCGCATCCGGCGGCAGCGGAAAATGAAACTTGCCGCCGACGGTGTGCTTCATTGCGTTGTGATACGTCAGCTCGAACTCGGTGCGTGCGAGATGGCCACGCACCGTCACGCGCACGTGCATGCGTGTGAGCGTCAGTGCGACGTTGCCGTCGTCATCCCCGACCGTGAGCGTCGGTGCGAGCGGCGCATCCGCGAACGCAGTGCATGCGAAGAAGAGCGCGATCAGGAAAGCGACGCATCGACGATTTCGCATGCGCATTCGATGCTTCATCGCGAGTGCCACACATTTCGTGAGAGCGCGCGCGGCGCGGCGTTCGGATTCGTGGCGAAACACATCCGGAAACGTGGTGCGTGTTACGAACGCGTGTCGGCGTTTGCTATTTGCTGGCAAATGCCGCGATCTTCGCGCGCGCTTCTTCGGATTCGAAGCACGCAATCTGATGCTCGGCCTCCAGATCCAACTGCGCGCGGAGGTCGTTGCGCTCGTGCTGAGCGAGCGCGCGCTTGATGCCGGCAACCGCGATTGGCGAGCTGGCGGCGAACGAGCGCGCGACCGCCTGCGTCGCCTCCGCGAGCTCCGCGGCCGCAACCACGCGGTCGACCATGCCGATCGCGAGCGCCTCCTGCGCCTCGACCATCCGTCCGCTGGCCAGCAATTCGAACGCGCGGCTGCGTCCGACGAGCCGCGGCAGGAGCCACGTGCCGCCCCAGTCGGGATGCAATCCGATTTTCACGAATGACTCGCTCAGCTTCGCCGCATCGGACGCAATGCGGTAGTCGCACGCCAGCGCGAGATTGCAGCCCGCACCCGCTGCGACGCCATTGATCGACGCGATCACCGGCTTCGGCATCGACGCGATCGCCATCACGATGTCCCGACCCGCGTCGAGCAGCTTCCGAAACGACGCGACGTCGTTCGTCTCCTGCAACTGCGCCATGAACCCGACGTCGCCGCCCGCGCAGAACGCGCGTCCCGCACCGGTGATCACGACCGCCCGTACGCTCGCGTCGTTCTCACACGCATGCAGCGCGTCGAGCAGATCCTCGCGCATGGTGCCGGTGAACGCGTTCAGCTTCTCCGGCCGGTTCAGCGTGATCGTCGCGACTGCTTCGTTCGTGGTTCGCTCGATGTACATGTCGCGCGCAGTTTAGCCTTCGCATGTAGACTTCGCGCGCGATGAAAAAAGTGCTCGCCTGGATCGTCTACGCGACCATTCCCGTTGCGCTGTTTCTGCAGTTCACGCACGGCAACATGGTTCTGCAGTTCATCTTCTCCTGCCTCGCCGTGTTGCCCGTCGCCGCCTGGATCGGCCACGGCACCGAGCACCTCGCGCACCGCCTCGGACCCACCTACGGCGCGCTGCTGAACGCGACCTTCGGCAACTTTGCCGAGATGGTCATCGCGGTCATCGCCATTCGCCAGGGTCTCATCGACGTCGTCCGTGCATCACTCACCGGTTCAATCCTCGGCAATCTTCTCTTCGTCGCGGGACTGGCGATGCTGATGGGCGGCTGGAAACGGGAGTCGCAGAAGTTCAACGCGCTGGCAGGCGAGGCGCAGGGCGGCCAGCTCATTCTCGCCACCGGCGCGATTCTCGTTCCCGCGCTCTTTTTCCGCGTCGCGCAGCAGGCGCATCATCCCGAGCTCATTCATCAGGTGTCGATCGGCACCTCGATCATCCTGCTCCTCTCCTACGCCGCAGGTCTCTACTTCAGCTTCAAGACGCATCGCCATCGCCTCAACGAAAGTGCGATCGGCGATACGCATGAAGAGATCGAACAGCATTCGCTCTGGAGCCCGAAGAAAGCGACGCTGGTGTTGCTCGGCGCGAGCGCGCTCATGGCGGTCGTCGCGGAAGGTCTCGTGCACGCGGTGCATCAGGCCGGACAGTCGTGGGGTCTCAACGAGGTGTTCCTCGGTTTCGTGGTGCTGGCGATCGTCGGCAACGCGGCCGAGCATTCGACTGCGGTCGTGCTCGCGATGCGCAATCAGATGGACACGGCGCTCAACATCTCGATGCAGTCGAGCGTGCAGATCGCGCTCTTCGTCACGCCGCTCCTGGTCTTCGCGTCGTACGGCCTCGGTCATCCGCTCGATCTGATTTTTTCGCCGTTCGAAATCCTCGGTCTCGGTCTCGGCGTGGCGGTCTTCTCGTACCTCATCATCAACGGCGAATCGAACTGGTACGAAGGCGTGCAGCTGCTCGCGATGTACGCGGTGATCGCGGTCGCACTCTTCTTCCTGCCCGGCCCCGCGACGCCTGCGGCAGCGCATTAGGCGAGAGGACGACGAGGGGCCTCCGGCGGCCGGGCCACGGGCCCGGACCCGTCTGCAGGCCAAGCCTCCGCGACACTCGTGCGAAATCAACGAACTGTGTCGCGG
>JALYOB010000350.1 GCA_030857085.1 Acidobacteriota bacterium
CCGTGGCCCCGGCCGCCGGAGGCCCAGTCGTCCGCTCATCGGTTGCCGAAACAGGGGCGGCGGCGCATGCTGCCGCCCCTGCGTTACACTCCCGCCCCCAAAGATGCTGGTCTTCACGGATCCTCTCCGGCAGACCGATCTGCCGCGCGGTTGCGTCGCCACGATCGGGAACTTCGATGGCATGCATGTCGGCCATCAGGAGATCGTGCGTGGCGTGGTCGAGCGCGCGCGGGAGCTCGGCCGCCCGTCGGCCGTCATCACCTTTCATCCGCACCCCGTCTCCGTCGTCGCGCCCGATCGCGTGCCGAAGCAGATCCTCACGCTCGCGCAGAAAGAAGAGCTGCTGCGCGACCTCGGCGTCGACGCGCTTCTCATCGTTCCCTTCTCGCACGAGTTCTCCCGCTGGACGGCCGACCGCTTCATCGAAGAGCTCCTCGTCACCGGCCTCGCCGCCACGGAGGTCCGCATCGGACGCGACTTCTGCTTCGGCGCCGGACGTGAAGGCAACCTGCAGAAACTGCAGGCAGCCGGCGAGCGGTTCGGCTTCGAGGTCCATGGCGTCGACGACGTGAAGATCCGCGGCATGCGCGTTTCGAGCTCCATCGTGCGCGATGCGATTTCCAAAGGCGCGCTGCACATCGTCACCGCCGCACTGGGACGCACCTACTTCGTCGACGGCCGCGTCGCGACCGGCCGCAGACTCGGCCGCAAAATGGGCTTCCCCACCGTCAACGTCGATCCGGCGAACGACCTCTTTCCGGCGGGAGGCGTGTTCGTGACGACCTGCCGCTTCGAAAGCTTCTCCCGCTCGTTCGAAGGCGTGACGAACATCGGCGTGCGGCCGACGCTCTACGAAAACTACGCGACCACGATCGAGAGCCACATCCTCGACTTCGATTCGAACGTCTACGGCGACACGGTACGGCTCTACTTTCACGCGCTGCTGCGGCGCGAGCAGCAGTTCCGTTCCGCGCTCGAACTGACCAATCAGATCCGCCAGGACATCGCCCGTTCGCGCAACTACTTTCTGCGTCATCCGCAGCCCGAGCTCGGCGGCTGGATCGGCAGCGCGGATGACAGCGAGTGGTAACAGCGCGCGCGCCGCGTGAGACGGTAAACTTCCCCGCGCCGAAATGTCCGACCCCGTTCTCTCCCTCGTCCTGATCTTCGCGTTTTTCGTGGTCATCACCGCCGCGTCGTACTTCAAGACGCTGGACGGAGCGCTGTGGCGCGACGGCCGCGTGCCGCTGATCGCAGGCGTGCTTTCGGGGATCGTGATTCTCTTCGCGCGCTTCGTTCCTGCATTCGTCGCGACGGGGCTGATGCTCACGATCGCCGCGCTCTACATTCGCCTGACGGGACGCGAGAGCGAGCCGGCCGAGGGGATGACGTATGGCGCGATCATGGGGGCGGCGGCGTCGCTGCCGCTGATCGTCTTCGCCGGCGAGCGGGAAATGGTGCGCTTCTCCGAATGCATCCTCGCCGGTGCGGTGGCAGGATTCGGGATCACGTTCGCGCTCACGCACGTGCGCGATCCGCTGCGGCAGGCTGCGATCGACGCCGCAACCGCCGCCGCTTCGATCGGCGCCGCCTGGTTTCCCTCCGTATTGCTGCGCAGCAATCTGCAGTTGCGCGAGCGCGACGTCGCCATCGGCGCGGCCGCGATCGTGCCGATCCTCGTCATCGTCACCGTCTTCAAGCAATGGCCGTCGGTGCGCGCGGAGCTCGAAGGAGAGGCCGTGCACGGCTTCATTGACGACGACGACGTCCGTCCCACCGCCCACCCGCTCCGCCGCCTCGGCCGCGCGGGATGGCATGACGCGGGCGCGCATCGCGAGTTCGTCCGCATCGCCAACAAAATCGCCTTGCGCAAGCGCCAGCAGCGCAGCCGCCCCGAGGAACTGGCGAGGTTGTATCAGCTCGAGGTGATCAAGCTGCGGATGGAGCTGCAGGAAATGACGCGCATCGATCGCGCGATGCGCGTGCACGCCGAACAGGAGCAGCAGGTCGCGCGGTAGAATGCGCGGAGGAATGACGCCCCGCGCACTCGCACTCGGCCTCGCGCTGCTTCTCGCCTCGACCGCCGCCGCACAGTTCCCCCAACAGCCCGCGCCGCAGAAGCCGAACTTTCGCTTCATGCCCGGCCCGAAGCCGGGCGGCGGTGACGTGAAGATCACCGTCGACGAAGGCGGCACCACGGAACTGCAGAAGGACGAATATTCGATCCTGCAGGGCGGCGTCACGATCGAGTATCAGGACATCCACCTGCGCGCCGAGAAGGTCACCTACAACTTCAAGACGCGCGACGTTGTGGCCGAGGGGCAGGTCGTGATCGATCAGGGACCGACGCGGATCAGCGCGACCCAGGCCATCTACAACCTCGACAGCAAAACCGGCACGTTCTTCAACGCGAACGCGACCATGGATCCGGCGATGTACTTCTCAGGCGATCGCATCGAGAAGCTCGACCAGGACACCTTCCGGATGACCAACGGCGTCTTCACCTCGTGCGATCTCGACAAGCCGGCATGGTCGTTCACGGTCGGCAATGCGGACGTCACGCTCGACGACTATGCGCGCATGAGCGACATCCGCTTTCGCGCGCGCGGGCTGCCGATCTTCTGGCTGCCGCGCCTGATCTGGCCGACGAAACGCGATCGCTCGCAGGGCCTCCTCATTCCGCGCGCGCGCTTCACCGACCGCTTCGGCGCGCGCCTCGAGAACGGCTACTTCATTCCGCTCGGCGAGTCCGTCGATGCGACGGTGTACGCGGACATCAGCACCGCCAGCTACTTCGGCACGGGCGTCGATCTCCGTTACGTTCCGAGCGAGAACGTGAAGATCGGCGATCTGCGCGCGCACGCGGTGAACAACGTGCGCGACAAGACCATCGAGTGGAAATACCAGTACCGCCACGCGCAGGAAAATCTCCCCGGCGGATTCCGCGGCGTGGTCGACGTGCAGGACTATTCGAATCTCGACTTTTTCCGCGAGTACGACGACGACCCGAACGTCTTCACGCTCTCGAACATCTATTCGTCGGCGTATCTCACGCGCAATCGTCCGACCTACTCGCTGAACGTTCTCGCCGACCGCCGCGACCTCAACCTCGGCGATCGCCGCCAGCGTTTCGAGCAGCTGCCGTCGCTGCAGCTGCGCATGTATCCGCAGCAGGTCGCGCAGACGCCGTTCTACTTCTCGATGGAGTCGTCGACTTCGCGGCTGCGCACCGGCGCCGTGATCGGCTCCGAGCGCACCATCGATGCGGACTATTACCGCACCGACATCTTCCCGACCATTTCAATGCGGCTGCGCACGCCGCAGTGGTTCTCGGTCAAGCCGCAGCTTTCGCTGCGGGAGACGTGGTACTCCGCGAGCCGCGACCTCACTACCGGCAAGATCGATGAAGACCGTTCCGTTTCGCGCTTCTACGGCCAGGGCCGCGTGGAAGTGGTCGGCCCTTCGTTCTCGCGCGTGTTCAACAAATCGATCGGTGGATTCAGCCGCTTCAAGCACGTGATCGAGCCGCGCTTCAGCTATCTGCGCACGACGGACGTCGCGAATCAGAATCGCATTCTCAGCTTCGACACCGCGGTCGACACGCCGTTCCTTCCGATCGTGCAGGACTCGGTCGAGTATTCGCTCACGCAGCGCATTCTCGGCAAGGAGAGCACGCCCGGCGGCAACGCGCGCGAGGTGCTCTCGTTCGCGCTGCGCCAGAGCGTCGCGCTTTCCGATCCGTTCCCGAGCCGCGGGCAGTTCGCGAACGAGCATCGCTTCACGCCGCTCTCCGCGAGCCTCCGCTTCAATCCGTATCAGGCGATCACGCTCGACGCGACCGCCGACTTCGGGAACATCTCCCATCAGCTCGATCGGATGACCGTCTCCGCGAATCTCCTCGGCACCGGCAGGATGGCCGACAAGTACCTCGGCTTCACCTACTTTGCCGCGCTGCAGCAGCCGGGGCAATCGCCCGAAAGCGCGGCCAGCCAGATCCGCCTCAACGCCGGCTCGTTCATCATCAAAGACCGGATCCGCAGCGACGTGCAGCTGAACTTCGACGCAAAGCGCGGCCAGTTCCTCGAGCAGCGCTACCTCACCGGCTGGACGGGCTCGTGCTATGGTGTCGCGCTCGAATACCGCCGCTACGAGGTCTTCCGCGAAACGCTCTCCAGCTACGGCGTCGCGGTCACGCTGAAGAACGTCGGCACCATCGGCACGCACTGATTCGCATGAACGCCGCGCGCAGAAATGCGCTCATTCTGCTCGCCCTGTCCGTTTGCGTCTCGTGCAAACAGGCCGAGGTGCGTCACGACGTGGACGTGAAACAGCAGCTTGCGACGATGCGCGCGGCCATCGAGCGCTTTCACAAAGACAACGGACGCTATCCGCACACGCTCAGTGAGCTGGTGCCAAAGTACCTGCGCGCGATTCCGGTCGATCCGGTGACTGGTTCTGCATCGACGTGGCGCGTGACGACGGAAGAAACCGTGACGCCGAACGTCGACTTCACTTCCCGCGAATCTGCAAAGCCGGAGTCGGTCGTGATCGACGTCCGCAGCGGCGGCCCTGCGCCGTATTCGACGTACTGACATGCCGAACGTCTACACGTTCAAAGACTTCGAGGGGAGCAGTCACCGCATCCTCATCGACATGATCCGCCGCCATGCGAGCGGAGGAACTCTGCTCGACCTCGGCGCGGCCGGCGGCGAGCTCGGATCGTCGCTGCGCGAGAGCTTCGATCGCACGATCGGCTTCGAATACAACGTCGATTGCGTGGGCGATCTGTGCGGCCGTTTCGATTCGGTCGTCATCGCGGATCTGGAGAAAGTGAAGAGCCTTCCCGCGGAGACGGATGCGATCGTGCTCGCGGATGTGCTCGAGCATCTGCGCAGTCCCGCGAGTGCGCTCGCGCTCGTGCGCAAGTCGCTGCGTGACGATGGACGGGTGTTCATCTCGGTGCCGAACATCGCCAACATCACCGTGCGGCTCGGACTGCTCCTCGGTGTGTTCGAGTACCGCGATCGCGGCATTCTCGATCACACGCATCTGCGCTTCTATACGAAGCGCACCATCCGCCGCGAAGTGGAGAACGCCGGCTTTCGCATTCTCGAAATCGGCGGCTCGTCGATTCCGGTGCGCCTCATCATCGGCCGCTTCACGCCCGAGCCGCTGCTGCGCATCGGCGAGAAGTTGCTGGTGTGGCTCACACGCGCATGGCGCGGCCTGTTCGCGTATCAGATCATCCTCGTCGCCGCGAAAAAGTAATCTGGAGTGCGGCGACGCCAGTCGCCGCTTTTACTT
>JALYOB010000048.1 GCA_030857085.1 Acidobacteriota bacterium
GCGGTCGCACAAGGTGCCCGACAGGATGAGGGGCGTTTCGCTGCGAGGCCCGTCCCCTCACCCGGCCCTGCGCTCCGCTCCGGGCCACCCTCTCCCCGCAAGCGGGGCGAGGGGAGAGACGGGGCGCGGCGCGTGGAGGCGCGCGTAACGTCGTGACCAGCCGTCGCTATCTCGGCTTTGCGGCCTTCATCGCCGCACCGCTTCTGATCGCGCTCACCGCGGGCCGCTCGCAATCGCTCCGTCCGCAGCCGCCGGAATTGCGCGCGGGCACGTCGCTGGTCGTCATCAGCAGCCGTGACAGCGGAGGCGGCACGCTGCGCGAGGCGATCGTCGCGGCCGCGCGGCACGATGGAACGGTGCGCATCGTCGTCAATCCCACGCGCATCACGCTCCTCTCGCCGTTGCCGCCGCTCGTGAATGCCGCGGGCATCGTGCTCGATGCGACGCAATCGCGCTGCGAGATCGATGCGGGTGCGATCGGCGACACACCTGCGTTGCAGGTTGCATCACCCGGCAGCACGATCGCCGGACTGCGCATTCGCAACGCCCGAGGTTCGGCGATTCTCGTGCGCGCACCGCGCGTGACGCTGCGCGGAGTCGGCGTGCGCGATTCGGCAGATGGAGTCGTGCTCGCCGCTGCGAGCGGCGCAGTCATCGAGCGCTCTTCGTTCGAACGCAACACCAACGGCGTGCGCATCGACGGCAGCTCGCCCGGCGCGATCGTGCGCGGTTGCACGTTCCAGCGTCACGATGGAGCGGGCGTGTGGGCGGTGAACGGAACGCCGGCGCCCGCGGCGCGGCTGCGCGTCGAGAACAACACCTTTCGCAACGATCGCGTCTCGCTGGTCGTCGTCAACCTCGGCGCGATGGTCACGCGCAACGACATTCGCGGTGCCGTCGACAACGGCATGTACCTGATGCAAAGCCGGTCGGTGGTGCGCTCGAATCGCGTTCTCGGCGGCGAGGGGAGCGGCATTCTCGCCGACCGCTCGGACAATCTGCTGCTCGATCGCAACGAAGTCGATCACAACGCAGGCGTGGGCATTCTCGTGCGCTCGTGCCGCAATACGAACGTGCAGCGCAATCTCATCTACGCGAACGCGTACGGCATCGCCAGCGTCTTCGGCGATCGCGGCACGCCGAACGTCATCGCCGAGAATCTCGTGATGATGCATCGCATCGACGGGGTGTTTCTGATCGGCAGCTCGCCGCTGCTGCGCGCGAATCGCATCCTGCAGAACGGCAGCGCGGCCGCGCGCGTGCTCGACTTCGTGCCGTGGAGCGGCGCGCGCATCGCCTCCGATCCCCGCTTCGACGCGAACACGATTCGAGGCAACAAGATCGACCTCCTCGTGCGCGGCGAATACCGCCCGAAACGGGAGCCGGAGGCGCGGCAGTGACGGACGGCATCGAGGCGCTGCGCGTTTCGGCGCGATGGCTCGGCCACGCCGTTGCGGTGTCGATGGTGCTGATGTTCGCCGCGGTCGCCGCGCCGTGGCTGATGCGGATGATCGAAGTGGATCTCGCGCCGCTCGCATGGACGCTGACCGCGTTCGCGCTCGTGCACGTCGCGCTGATGCTCGCCGCCGACCGCGTGCAATCGCGTGCGGTGATGCTGCGCGTGCTGTACGCGGTGCCGCTGTTCGGCGCCGGATTCATGGCTGCGCTCTGGCAGTTCGGCGGAGGCGTTGCGCATCCGACGCTCGCGCTCGCTCTCGTGCTGCCGGTAATGGCCGCCGCTGCGCTGCCGCGGCCGCGGTTCGCCTTCGACGTGGCGATCTATTCGATCGTCGCGGTGACCGCCACCGTCATCATCGCCTCGGCCGATTTCGCCTGGTATCTCACGCAGCTCGGCCTCCCCGCGGGCGCGCTCAGTTCATTCGCGAGCGAAGAGGCTCTGGCGATCGAACCATTTCCCGGCGCGACGACCACGCCCGCCGCGGTGTTCCTGATGGTGATGACGTTCGCGCTGCTGCAACTCGCGGCCGCGTTCTTCTGCACACGCGTGGCGCGCTTCGTTCGCGAACGGCAGGAGCTCGCGCTGCGTGTCGAAGAACATCGCGCGGACACGCTTCCCGCGCAGGCGCTCGAGGCGACACCTGCCGCGTGCGTGACGCTCGTCGCGGCAACCGGTCAGATCGTGAATGCCTCGAAGCAGTTCACGCAGCAGATGCTGCTGCACAACGCGCCGGTGATCGGACGCGAGTTGCCGGAAGTGCTCGCATTCGCCGATGCACGCGCGCTTCGCACACTCATCGACGACGGCGGGACAATCCCGCATTGCCGCTATCGCATCGGCCCGGAGGAACGCACCGCACGCGTCTCCGTCACTCGCTTCGAACATGACGGGACGATGTACGCGAATGTGTTGATCGACGATGAACGCGAAGAGGCGGGATCGCTCGCGATCGCGCTGCTGCTCGCGATGTTGTGCGTGCCGGCGGCGCGTGCGCAGGATGCGATCGTCATCGGCGCGAATGTCGATCGCATCGCGGGAGGTGAAGGCGGGGGGGCGTCGGTGATGTGGATTCATGCGCGGAATCCTTGTTCTCCGCAGGGCCCCTCACCCGGCGCTTCGCGCCACCCTCTCCCCGCGAGCGGGGCGAGGGTAGACGCGCGGCAGGTAGCCCTTCTCCCCGCGTTGCGGGGAGAAGGTGCCCGAGGGGCGGATGAGGGGCCGACCTGTCATGCCGACACCTTCCTCGCTGGCGCCACCTTCCTCTCCCTCCCCGGCACGCGCTGGGGTTACGCCACCATCGGCATCGTCCACCCGGCGAACGCACGTACGACGTTCACCGCCGACGCGAACCTTGGCAGCGGCAGCGATCGCGAAGGGAGCTTTCCGTATGTCCTCGTGCGCGGCGGCATCACGCGTCAGCTCGCGCAGCGCGCGTATGCGGAGGCGGAGTGGCTGCAGGTGAATGTGGCCCGGCAGCAGGACGGCATCGCCCGCATCGGCGCAACGTTCATCGCGCAGCCGCGACTCACGCTGCGCGCCTCGCTCTTCGAATCGATCTTCGGCGACAACGACGTCTCCCTCGGCACCGTTCGCGCGGACTACGACCTCGCGCGCGTCACGCTGATCGGCGGCTTTTCTGCCGGCCGCAGCGTGCCGGCGTTGCTGCAGCAAAGCGATGACATCGGGCGCGTGCGCGAGGCATTCGGCGGCGTCGCCTTCGATGCTGCATCGCAGCGATGGACGTTGCTCGTCACGTCGCGCGAAGATCATCAGCGCCTCTCCGTCACCTGCCGCGTGCCGTTGCGATGAACAACAGTGCCGACGAATCCGCCGTTCGTACACCGCGCCGCGTGGCGGTGATGGCGCTCGTCGCATTCGCGATCGCGCTCGGTGTCGGCGGCGCGTTCGTCCGTCTCGCCGACAGGCGGGGAACGGAGAATCGCCGCCGCGCGGCGTCCGAGGCTGCGGCCGCGGCGTCACTGCGGATCGAGCGGCAGATCGACGCTGCGTTTGCGGCCGCATCGACGGTGGCCGCGCTGCTGCGTGCGGGCGGCGGCGACGTGCGCACGACCGCAGCGGAAGCCGCGCAGCGCGGCGGCGTCAGCGCAGTCGAAGTGGTGTCTGATGCAGGGCAAGGTGCGGGTGTGGGCGAACTGCTCGCGCTCGGCGACGGCCGTCAATTGCACGCATCGGTGCGCGTCGCACCGGCGGATGCTCGCTTTGCCGCCGCGGCGATCGACGTGCGCGAGATGCTCGCGCGCAGCGGATTGCAGGAACTGCAGGACAACGGCTACGACTATCGCCTCGTCGCGACGGACGCGAGCTCCGGACGGGTGATGGTCATCGCGCGCTCCTCGCCGCTCGACCTCCTCGATCCCGCGCGCTCCTCGTTCGCGGTGCCGGGCGGACGCTGGTCGCTCGAAGTGGTCCCGCGCGCCGGCTGGCGCATGGCCGGCGAGCGCACGCGCGAGCTCGCGCTGGTCCTGATCGGCAGTGTCCTGTTCGCGCTCGTGGTGTACGACCTGCTGCGCCGACCGTACGTGCTCGAACGCGAGGTCGAGCTGCGCACGCGCAAGATCGTCGAGACCAATCGCCGCCTCGTCGCGGAGATCGAACAGCGCCAGCGCGCGGAAGAGCAGGTGGTGCACGAGGCCACGCACGATCGTCTGACTGCGCTGCCGAATCGCGTCTACCTGCGCGATCGCATCGGCCGCGTGCTCGATCGCTCGCGCTCGGCGGGCACGGTTGGATTCGGCGTGCTGGTCATCGACATCGATCGTTTCACCGACATGAACGACGCGCTGGGACATGGCATCGGCGACGAGCTGCTGACGCTCGCCGCGCGCCGTCTGCAGAGCTGCATTCGGTTCGGCGATGTGCTCGCGCGCGTCGGCGGCGACGAATTCGCGATCCTCGCACTGGCGGTCGATCCATCGGAGATCATCGGCATCGCGCGCCGCGCACACGAGGCGCTGGAAGTGCCGTTCGAAGTGGGCGGGCATCGCGTGCAGATGTCGGGCAGCATCGGCATCGCGCTCAGCGCGACCGGCTACACCGCGGCCGACGATCTGCTGCGCGACGCGTATCTGGCCGTGCATCGCGCGCGGCAGCAGGGCGGCGCATCGCACGTGCTCTTCGATCCGAAGATGCACGAGCAGGCGGCGGAAGCGCAGCAGATCGAGACCGAACTGCGCGCGGCGCTCACGTCGGGCGAACTGCGGACGTACTTTCAGCCGATCGTCTCGCTGAAGACCGGACGCATCACCGGCTTCGAGGCGCTCGTGCGTTGGATCAGTCCGAAGCGCGGCTTCGTTTCGCCGGCCGCATTCATTCCGGTCGCGGTGTCGACAGGGCTCATCATTCCGCTCGATCAATGGATGATGCGCGAGGCCGCGCGGCAGGTGCACGAGTGGAACACGCGCATGCACCTCGAGCCGCCGCTCACCATCAGCGTCAACGTCTCCGGCCGCCGCCTCGGCCAGCGCGAGCTGATCGACGACGTCGCGGCCACGTTGCGCGACACCGGCATCGACACGCGCTCGCTCCGCCTCGAGATCACCGAGGGGGAGATGATGGAGCGGCCGGACGAGGTGTTGCGGATCCTGACGGAGCTGAAGCGGATGAACATCACGCTGCTCGTCGACGACTTCGGCACCGGCTACTCGTCGCTCAGTTACCTGCACAGCTTCCCGATCGACATCGTGAAGATCGACCAGTCGTTCGTGCGCCGCATGCTCGAAAGCGCAAAGGACGAGGAGATCGTGCGGGCCGTGATCAACCTCAGCGCGACGTTGGGCCTGCGCGTGATCGCGGAAGGGATCGAGACCGCGGAACACCTCGCCCGCCTGCGCGAGCTCGGCTGCGATTACGGCCAGGGGTATCTCTTCTCGAAGCCTGTGGATGCGGCGGCGATCGAGGCGCTGCTCGCGGCGGAGAAGGTGTGGTGAGTTTGGAGTGCGGCGACGCCAGTCGCCGCTTTCCCTCGGCACCGAGACGACGAGTCAAAGCGGCGACGTGGTCGCCGCACTTCAAACGACGCGAGCTCGGCTCGCACTTGTGGCCCTCTTTACTGCGCCATCTGCACGCTCACCGCGTTGTCTGCTCGTTCGCGTTCGATCAGTTTTCCCAGAGGATCGAGGCCGGCGCGGGCGGGCTGTTGGGGGACGATGATTTTCAGCGTCTGCTGGCCGGTGTGCACGCGGTGTTTCGCCAGGTAGATCGGCTCCTCTTTGCCGGCGGCGAAGCAGCCGACTTCGATCAGATCGTTCATCGGCGTGGGCGTTTCACGTCCTACTTCGTCGGCGCGGAGTTTCTGCGCCTGCACGCTCAGCGTCACTTCGTACCGGCCGTCGGGCAGGCGGCGGGTGGTGGCGGACTGGGTCTTCAGTTCCCAGAGCGTGATCGTTTCGAAAAAGTCGGTGAGGAGCGTGTGCAGCGACGGCGGAGTCGCGGCGCGGAGTTCGGCGTAAAGGTCGAGCGATGTTGCGTAAGGAGGACCGCTGCGGCCGTACTTTGCGAGGAAGCGGCGAAGCGCTTGATTGATCGCTTCGTCGCCGATGTGTTCGCGCAGCGTGTAGAGAGCGACCGCACCTTTTCCGTACGAAACATACGGGCGATCCTCGACCTCGAGCAGCGCGACGTCGCGTCCGTACTCGGCGCGATTCGTCAGATAGCGCTCCATCTGATAGTCGAAAACGCGGCGCGCTTCAGCGCTGCCGAGCACCTTCTCGGTGACCATGATCGCGCTGTAGTTCGCGAGTGACTCGGAGACGAACGAGCGCCCCTTCGCGTACGCCGGCCGCACCTTGCCGCCCCACCACTGGTGCGCCACTTCGTGAGCCGTGCCGAAGAAGGTGAGGTCGACCATCCCGTGATCGTTGCGCGTAATGAAGTTCTGTTCCGCTAACGCGAGCGCAGCGGGGAAGGCGCGTCCGTTGATGCTGTAGGGCGGGACCTCGATGATGCGCAGCTCGCGATACGGGTACGGTCCGAACTGCGCGGTGTAGTAGTCGAGTGCGGATTTCATCGCGCTCAGCATGCGGTCCACGTTGCCGCGGTGCGGCGGGTGATGAAAGACCTGCAGCGCGACGTCGCGCCACTTTCCTTCGTGCACCGCGTACTTGGCGGAGAAGACGGCGGTGGTGAACGGCTCCGCCTCGTGCGTGCCGTAATGAAAGTAGCGGCGTCCGTTCTCCGTCCAGCTGCGGCGCAGCACGCCCGGTACGATCGCGGTCTGGTCAGCCGAGGTTCCGACGATCGTCTCTACCTGCACCTGATCGCCGGGACGCAGCGCGTTCCAGTGCAGGCCGGCGTCGGCGTCACGCGGCCCCGGCATCCCGCGACGTGGCGGTAAGCCGTACTTTTTTCGCTCGTTTTCATCCGCGATCTCGAACGGCTGGTAGCCGATGAACGGCAGGAGGAGCCGGTCAAAGTAGGTGCCGTTGCGAACGATCTTCGTCTGCTGTGCGTCGTGCGCGAAGCCGCGCGGCCGGAACGAGACCTCGAAGCGGAACTGCAGCGACTCACCCGGCTCGAGCGGTTGCGCGAGCTCGAAGATCCGGTAGCCGTACGCGGCATCGACGAGCTGCGCTTGCGCGGCGCGGTCGAACGACATCGAGCGCACTTCATATCCGCCGCGATTGCGCGGCGTCTCGACATGCACCGCACGGATCGGCGCGGCAGTCTTGTTCGTCAGCCGGTAAGTGCCGCGCATGTCGGCGCCGGTCTGTTCGGGATAGACCTCCAGCCGCAGATCGGCAGCGGTGATCAGCGGCTGCGGCAGGTTTCGATAGCGGCTGTAGCGGCGTTCGTACTCGGCCTGCGGCCCGGCCGTCCGGTCATACGGAAGGTACTCGTTGAGGATGTTCGTGTTGTAGAAAATGAAGCCGCCGAATGCGGCGATGAGCACGACTGCGAGTCCCGTCACACGCGCGACCGATCCTCTGAATCGGGCACGCGCGGCGGCGAATCGCTTGCGCATCCCGAGCTCCGGCCCGCGCGGCCAGAACAGGAAGGCGACCACGCCGAGCAGCAGCGCCCACGCCGCCCAGTACAGCTTGAACGCGACGAACGGAGCGACGTAGGGTCCGAAGCCGTTCATGTCCGAGTACTGCCAAGCGGGGCCGCTGTTGTAGACCAGCAGAGGGTGATACAGCGCGCCGTGACAGAAGACGATCACCACGAGCATGAGCAGGTGACCGACGTATTTGTGGTTCACCAGCACGTGAGCCGTCACCGCCAGCGCCGCGAGGATGACGTAGTCGACGAGCGTGATGCCGAAGAGGATCTTCAGATACAGCAGCGGCTCGAACACCGTGTAGCCGTGCAGCACCTGCAGCAGCATGCCGCCCAGCATCAACGCGAACTGGAAGAGGGCGATGATGGCGATGAGGGCGAGGAACCGTCCGGTCAGCACCGTGCCGGTGCGCACCGGCACCGCGTCGGCGATCTCCGCCGCGCCCGATTCGCGATCCTTCCACACCAGTTCCCCGGCGAAGAGCACGATCACCAGCCAGGGGATGACGATGAGAGGCTCGGAGATGACGACGCCTGCGACGAGATGCGTGACCGGCCACGTCACGGTCTCGAGGATCGACGCGCCGACGTTCCAGCCGAACAGCAGCACGAGTCCGATCGCCGCCGGGAACGCGACGCGAAACGGCCAGCCGGAGAGGACGTCCGCGAGTGCGTCGCGCGTCACCGCAAGCATCTGCCGCGCGCGCGTGCGCCGACCGAATGCACCGTCGATCTTCGGAACGGCTCCCGCCGGTGCGGCGGTCATCGTCTCGACAGCCGCCGCGGCGCGGCCGCGTGCAGAACGCTCGGTGAATCGGAACGTCCGCTGCAGCAGCGCGAGCAGGCCGGCCGCGATCGCGAGCCAGAGCACGCGGTTCCAGAGGAGCATGGCCGGGAAGCCGACCGTCCTCACGTTCCGCTCCGAGGCCGTCCAGTATTTCGTCATCCCCTTGAGAGCGTTGATGCCGAGAGGATCAGCGAGAGCGGAGAGCAGCGGATTGCTGATGCTGCCCCACAAATTCGCAGCGAAGAGGTAGCCGATCAGAATCACGATCGCGCCGAGGTAGACCGGGATTGCGTGGCGGGTCACGACGGCGATGGTGAAGAGGATCGCGCCGACGAGCACGAGGTTCGGCAGCAGAAAGAGAACGACGGGCTGCAGATACGCCGCGGCGTAATTCGGGCCGAATGCCTCGCGCGGCAGATACGGCATGAGCGTGCCGAGCCAGAGTCCGAGCGGCGTTACGAGCACGAGAATCGCGTGCACCAGCAGCGTGGCGAGAAAGCGTCCGCCGAGGTATTCGGCCGGGCGGAGGCGGGTGGTGAAGAGGAGCGGATCCATGCGCGCGGTGCGGTCGCGCAGAGCCGCATCCGAGAAGAGGCCGGCCGTCACCAGCATGCCCAGCAGACCGCAGAACAGCGCGATCGTTTCCGCAACACGAAACGGTGCGTTGGTGGTGACGGTGTGGCTGCCCGACGCGCCGACGTGCACGACATAGAACGCGAGGAGAAACAAAACCAGGCCGTAGGTCCACGTGGAGATGGAGCGGAGCCGGTGACTGAGTTCGTAGCGGAAGATCTCGCCGAATCTCACGCCGCCACCCGCGCGCCGGTGTGACCGGACATCACGGCAAAGTAGACGTCCTTCAGGTCGGGCTCGACCGGCTCGAACTGCGCGCCGGGCGACTGCTCCGCAAAGACATGCGCGATCGTCTCTCCCGCCTTGAGCTTGGTCGAGATCACCGCATGATCGCGCTCCAGCGCCGGCAGTTCGTCACGATGGACCTTGCGTCGCCACACGCGCCCGCGCACCTCCGCGATCGCCTGCGCCGGCGTCGCAGTGAGAAGGATCTCGCCGCGATCGATGATCGCGAGGCTGCTGCACAGCTCCTCGACGTCTTCCACGATGTGGGTCGACAGAATGACGGCACTCGACTCCCCGATCTCCCCCAGCAGATTGAGAAATCGCACCCGCTCCTCGGGGTCGAGGCCGGCGGTGGGCTCGTCGACGATGATCAGCTTCGGGTTGCCCAGCAGCGCGATCGCGACGCCGAGGCGCTGGCGCATGCCGCCGGAGAACGTGCCGACGCGTTTGTGCCGCGCGTCCGACAGATTGGTGCGGCGCAGCAGCGCTTCGACCACGTCGCGGCGCGCTCCCGCGTCGACCACACCTTTCAGCACGGCAAAGTGGGTGAGGAGACGTTCCGCGGTGACACGCGGATGGAAGCCGAAGGATTGCGGCAGGTAGCCGAGCGTCTCGCGAAGGCGCTCCTTGTCGCGAATGACGTCGATCTCTCCGAACGAAATCGTTCCGGCGTCGGGCTCCTGCAATGTCGCCAGGATGCGCATCAGCGTCGACTTGCCCGCGCCGTTGCGGCCGAGCAGGCCGAACATGCCCGGCGGAACATCGAGCGAGATGCCCTTCAGTGCCTGCGTGCCGTTCGGATACGTTTTCGAGAGACCGCGGATAGAGAGGTGGGCCATGGCGGGAACGTTACGTAGCAGACGCGACGGAGTTTCCGCGATTGGCGCGTCGGTTGGCGGGCGGCGCGCTTCGGCTCCAAACGTTTACGGCCGCCCTTGCGGGCGGCCGTAATGAGTTCGATGCGGTGTTGGTTGCGGGGACAGGATTTGAACCTGCGACCTTTGGGTTATGAGCCCAACGAGCTACCAGACTGCTCCACCCCGCGACACTGACTGCGCCTTGCTGCTGACGAAGCGGGCGGGATTATGAGCACCGCTCCACTCCGCGTCAAGGACCCCCTACAACTCGGCAACCGCGGATCCTATTTCCATCGTCATTGAACCGGCAGCAACTTCCGTTCGCGCAGCAGATCGAGCACGCGTTCGGCGTTCTGCTCCGGCGTCGCGGCGACGGTTTCGAGCACGAGATCGGGACGCGCGGGCGCCTCGTACGGATCGCTGATGCCGGTGAAGTTCTGCACGGCGCCGCCTCGCGCGGCGGCATACAAACCTTTCGTGTCGCGCGATTCGCAAACTTCCAGCGGCGTGTCGACGAAGATCTCGATGAACTGCGTTGCGCCGACGAGATCGCGCACCTGATCGCGCGTCGCGCGATACGGGCTGACCGCGGCACACACCACCGCTCCGTCGTGGCGCACGATCTCCGATGCGACGAAGCCGATGCGGAGGATGTTCGTGTCGCGATCTTCTTTCGAAAAGCCGAGGCCTTTGGAGAGGTGGGTGCGTACGACGTCGCCGTCGAGCAGCGTCACGCGACGGCCGTATTCCGCGAGCCGGTTCGCCACCAGCTCCGCCGTCGTCGACTTGCCCGCGCCCGACAAGCCGGTGAACCAGAGGCAGAAGCCGCGGCGATGCGAAGGCGCATGCCCTTCCGCGAGAATCTCCGCGACTTCCGGACGCGAGAACCACGACGGCAATTGCCGTCCGGCGCTGAGATAGTCGTCGCGCACCTGCGTTCCGGAAAGCGATCGCGTCTCCACGCCCGCCGGCACGAGCGACGCCTCTTCGTATCGATCTTCGGACGGGAGATAGACCAGCTCGCGGAACGGAATCATCCGCACGCCGATCTCGCTCTCGAAACTGGCCACGAGCTCCTGCGCATCGTACGGACCGTAGAAGCCGCCGCCGGGACTGGCGTGATCGCGGCCGACGATGAAGTGGCTCGCGCCGTAATTGCGGCGGATGATCGCGTGCCACAGCGCCTCGCGCGGACCGGCCATGCGCATCGCCAGCGGCAGCAGCGACAGAACGATCCGATCCTCGGGGTAGAACCTGCGCACGGCTTTGTACGTGCGGACGCGCGTGAGGTAGTCGACGTCGCCTGGCTTGGTCATCCCGACGGAGGGATGGAGCAGCAGAACGCCGTCGAGTTTCTCGATCGCGCGCAGCGTCAGTTCCTCATGCGCGCGATGCATCGGATTGCGCGTCTGAAACGCGACGACGTTCTCGCGACCAATCGTTTCGAGCAGCGCGCGCACTTCGGCGGGCGTGCGGCGGAGATCCGCGAAGTCGGTCGACGCGCCGGTCGCGATCACGCGCATCGAACCGCTGATGGCGCGGCGCCCCCACGAGCTCATCTCCGCAACCATCGGATGACGCGTGTCGCTCGTGCCGCAGACGCGCAGCGCTTCGTCCGCACGCCGCTCGAACACTTCGTCGATGCGCATCACGGCGAGGATCTCGTTGTGCGGTCCACGCAGCGCAACCTCGCTGCCGGTTTCGATCGCCTGATCATCATCGATGGGGAGCGTGATCGGCATCGGGAAGACGAAGCCGTTCGTGAGACGCATCCGGTCGAGCACCGATTCGTAATCAGCGCGTCCCATGAAGCGACCGACGGGCGAAAACGCTCCGGTGGCGAGCAGTTCGAGATCGCAGCGCGAGCGTTCACTGAGACGGATCGACGGCAACGCGCTGCCATCCGCTTCCGCGAAAAGGGAGATCAATTTGTCGCCATACGGCGGGATCAGAGTCATGTTTTTTTGTCGGAGCCGGACGCGCAACAGCACCCCCGCGTCTCAAAGCCGGCGAACGCTATGACATGCGGCCGTCCATGTCCATCGCGGCCCCGGTGTAATGCCGCGCCGCGTTCTGCGTCTATCGCGGCGGAGGACCTGAACCATGAACGCAGCACGCCCCATCACACTCGACGAACTCGAAGGTGGCGTCAAAGAGTGGCGCGAAACAGGCTTGGCGCTCGAACAGCTCGAGCCCGCGCTCGCGTGAAGGAGATCCCTGTCATGAAGTCCCTGCGAATCCTCATCACCGCTCTCACTGTGGCCGCTGCGGGCACGCTTGCCGCGCAGCACGACCACGGCGCGACGCAGCACGATCAGCATCAACAGCAACAACATCAGCACGATCAGCATCAGCAGCATCAGCACGGAGCCGCCGATCCCGCGAGCGAGCTCCTCATGCGTCAGGCCTCGGGCACAGGGATGAATCCCGCCGCCTCGCCGATGCACATGACGATGTTCCGCCGCGGCGACTGGTCGCTCATGCTCCACGCCGCCGCATTCGTGAATCAGGTCGCGCAAAGCGGCCCGCGCGGCGGCGACAAATTCTTCTCCACGAACTGGGTCATGGGGATGGCCGATCGCCCGCTCGCCGGCGGCCGCATCGCCTTTCGCACGATGCTCAGTCTCGAGCCGCTCACGGTCGGCGAAAAGTATCCCGAGCTCTTTCAGACCGGCGAGACCGCGAACGATCGCCCGATCATCGACGCGCAGCATCCGCACGACTTTTTCATGGAGGTCGCGGCCGAGTACGTCCGTCCGGTGACGCGCAACACGACCGCATACCTTTACGTCGCGCCCTTCGGCGATCCCGCGCTCGGCCCGGTGGCGTATCCGCATCGCGCGTCTGCAGCGGAGATCCCGCAGGCGACGCTCAGCCATCACGTGCAGGACTCGACGCACATCGCCGGCAGCGTCGTCACCGCCGGCGCGCAGACCGGCATGTTGGGTTACGCCGTCAGCGGTTTCCACGGACGCGAGCCGGACGAGCATCGCTGGGACATCGACTCGGGCGAGCTCGACTCCTGGTCCGCACGCGTGACGTTCG
>JALYOB010000785.1 GCA_030857085.1 Acidobacteriota bacterium
GTTCTCCGTTATCCGTTGTCCGTTCAGGGCGGCTTGCGCGAGAGCCGCCTTGAACGGACAACGGGACAACGGACGACCAAACGAAACCGACAACCGACAACCGACAACCGACAACCGATCAACCGCCAACCGACAACACCAGGGTCAACTTCCACTCTCCCCATGGGTCAGTTCATGCCCAGCTTGTCCATTCGTTGATCCATTTGTGCGGAACTGCGTCGATGCCGCTGTGCGCTTAAAGAACGCAGTGTCATGCGATTGACGGTTGCTTGCCGGATGTCGTGACGCATGGCTTGCGGATTGGAGTAAGGGCGGAACGACGCATCGCTGGATCGATGCAAGGAGGAATGGATGCACCGTCGTTTGTTGATCCTCGTCGCCCTTTTCCTCGTTTCGGCCGTACCGATGTTCGCTTCGCAGTTCGTCGAGTTGCCGTTCGACCAGGTCGCCCGTGAGGCGAAGCTCGTCGTGCGCGCCAGCGTCGTCGACACCTGGAGCGCATGGGATGACTCGCACGAGATCATCTACACCTACGCCACGTTGCGCGTGACGCGCTACTTCGGCGAAACGACCGGCCCGGACACGCTCGTGGTTCGCGAAGTCGGCGGCACCATCGACGGCTACACGCAGCAGGCGGTCGGCTTCCCCGAGATCCGGCGCGGCGAGCGCGTCGTGCTGTTCCTCTCCGATGACGAGAACGGCACCATGCGCATTCACGCGTACAACCAGGGCAAGTTCCTCGTGCGCGATCGCGCGGGACAGGAAGTGCTCGTGTCCGATCCGATCCACCAGGGCGAAGAGCGTCCGCAGCCGGCGCGCCGCTTCGATTTCAAGACCGAGTCGATCGGCGCCGATACGCCGGCCATGGGCATCGAAGAATTTGCATCGATGGTCGATGACGCCCGCGCCGGCGGCCATGCCCCGCGCGCAGAGCAGCGCCAGTAAGGAGAACGAACCGTGAAGAAACAGAACCTGCTCTCCCTCGCGATTGCCACGATCCTCGTCGCTGCATCGGCGCATCCGGTGATGGCGTACACGCTTCTGTCGCCGCGCCGCCGCTGGGCGTCGACGCCGGTTGCGGTGCACGTGTATACGGCCGGCAACTCGACCATCAATGACGGCTCCGGCGGCGTGACTGCCGTCGTGGGCGCGGTCAAGGCGTGGGGCATCATCTCGTCACAGACGACGAGCCAGCCCGCGGTGCGCGGCAGCGCACCCGCGACGATCACGCTCAACAACAACGGCAATGTCTGCACGGGCTCGTGTCTGGCCGCGACGCTGACGAGCTATTACAGCGGCAGCACGATTTACGACGCGGACATCTATACGAACACGCGTTACAGCTATACGTCTTCAAAGGAGACGGACGGCTGCAGCGGCGAATACGACATCGACGGCATCATGGTTCACGAAGTCGGTCACGTCATCGGCCTCGGTCACTCGAGCGTGACCGGTGCGACGATGTATCCGTCGGTCAGCTCGTGCAATTACAACAATCGCACGCTCGAATCCGACGACCTCGCCGGTAAGAACGACCTCTACAAGTAAGCTCTCGGCCGTCTTGCAAAGGAGAGGCGCGCGACGCGCGCCTCTCCGGGGGTGATGGGGGGCGCACGCGATGCTGACGCCTGGGCCGAGAGTGATTCTTTCCGCGCGCATTGCGGCCGGTGCCGCGGGCGCGTTTTCCGTCGCGATCAATGACGCCGCGACGCACCTGCGCGAAGAGGAGTGTTTCCGCTTCGCACTGCAGTATTACGCGCGCGTGCTGTTCGAGCTCGTGCGCGATCAGCACTCGGTGCGCGATCTTCCGCGCATCATCGCCGCACTGACGCAGTACGAGCTCGAAGCGCAGACGAATCTGTTCGAACTGTGCGGCGTCCCCGGAAGTCTCGTGCGCCACATCGACCGCCCGATCGCCATTGTGGAGCTGACGATGCGCACCGCAGGCGTGCGCAATCGGGAGATCGCGGGCGATCTGTCGCCACTGCGAGGGACGATGCTCGCGCGCTCTGTGGTCGCGGTTTGTCAGGCGGTGTTGCCACGCCTCTCCGCACCGATGCGCGAGGCCGTGCCCGCGGCGCTCGCGAACATGAATGTGTCGTACGAGATGACGCACCGGTATGCAGACCCCGAGAGCCAGCACGAAGTGCCGGCTCTCGCGTACCTCGCGGCAAGTTTTGTTT
>JALYOB010000786.1 GCA_030857085.1 Acidobacteriota bacterium
GTTGTAGGAGAGGATGTCGCCTTCGTCGATCTCGACGATCTTCGTGACGATGCGGTTCATGAACTCGCGGTCGTGCGAGGTCATGAGGATCGTCGAAGGAACGCTCTTCAGAAAGCGCTCGAGCCAGACGATCGATTCGATGTCGAGGTGGTTGGTCGGCTCGTCGAGGAGGAGCACGTCGAACTTGCCGAGGAGGATCTTGGCCATGGAGACGCGCATCTTCCAGCCGCCGGAGAGCGCGCCCACGTCGCCGTCGATCTGCGTGTCGGCGAAGCCGAGGCCGTGGAGCACTTCGCGGGCGCGCGCTTCGAGCTCGTAGCCGCCGAGGTGCTGATACTCCTCCTGCACGGTGCCGAAGCGCTCGAGGACTTTGTCGTAGTCCTCGCGCGACGGATCGCCCATCGCGAGCTCGAGCTCGATCAGCTCGTGATGCAGATCGCCGAGACGTCCGCTGCCGGCGATCGCCTCATCGAGCACCGGGCGTCCGCTCATCTCGTCGACTTCCTGCCGGAAGTAGCCGATGGCGATCTTCTTCGGCAGACTGACCGCCCCATCATCCGGCGCTTCCTCCCCGACGAGCATCCGGAAAAGCGTCGACTTGCCAGCCCCATTCGGCCCGACCAGACCCGCTTTTTCTCCCGGATTGAGCTGAAACGAAGCCTCGACGAAGAGAACCTGCTTGCCGTATTGCTTGCTGACGTTGGCGAAGGAAATCATCGTGGCGCCTGAACGTGTCGCTGGGGCGAAGTTGTTCCGGGAGTGCGGCGCCGGTAACGAGTCGCGCGTGGCGAGTTGCCAGGGCAGTGTCGCCCGGACGACAACTCGGGTGAGTCGTGCGCTCGATCCAACGCATGGCGAACTGGCAGTGCCTGTAGTCCGGGCCATACCGCCCTGGCAACTCGCTACACGCCTCTCGCTACTTTCCTCAGCGCTCTCGCCTCCCGCACGAGTTCCACAATCACCTCCCTCGTCGCATCCACCGCCTCCACTTCCTCCGGATCTCCCAGTCCCGCGTTCTTCTGTCTCTGCACGCCTTCGCGGACGAGGTCGCGGATTTCGGTCGCGTTGGCGACGCCGCGAAAGTAGGCGACGTGCATCGGTTCGCGCATCGACTTTTTGCCGTGTTCGGTGTCGCCGCCGCCGGCGGTTTTCACTTCGACGTCGGCAATGCCCAATGCGCGTTGCAGGGGGCCTTGGCGGATGGAGATGTTCTGCACGTTGGCCAAGGCGATGGTTTTCTCTCGGATCGTGGTGATGCCTTCGCGGATGCGGATGGCGCGATCCGAGAGCATGTACCAGCGCAATTCATAGTCGAGCTGCACGAGCATCCAGCCGAGGATGCCTCGCGCGATCAGGGCAATCACGCCGAAGGCCTCGAAGATGCGAAAGATCCAGATCACCATCGGCGGCGCCGATTTGCCGATGATGCGGAAGAGATAAAACGCCCAGATCAGGCCCGCGACCGCAACGAGCTGCGTGCCGCCCCAGGTGATGAGGCGCAATCGAAAGAAATTCGGCGCGGCGCGAAACGTGCGCGGCGGCGAGCCGGGCGGCGGCTCCGGATTGTGCGGCACACGCAGCAGATGCAGGACTTCGTCGCGCAGGCTCACGCGCGCCGCTCCCATGCTTCGCGCACCGCACGCAATTCGGCCGTCACTTCGCGCAATGCCGACACGAGTTCCTCGGAGTTCCCCGCACTTCCTCGGAGTTCCTCGGATAACGGCGCCGCAGCCGGATGGGCGCCGCGCACGCCGCGCATTTTCGTGTAGAGAAAATCGCGCACGGCTTCGAATTCGTGCAGCCCTTCAATGGTCATCTCCGCCGACGCGCTCGCGCTCGCGGTCTGGATCTGAATGCGCGCGAGCCGCAGCCACCGCTCGATGATGTTGCTGGTGAGATGAATGTCCTGGATGCGCGCGTAGGTGAGCGTGATCTCGCGCCGGAACAAAATGCCCCAGCTCATCGAGATGCCTTCCTCGTCGAACGAGTAGCGCATCGTGTGATAGCGAAAGTAAAAGTAGATCAGCGGAATGAAAAAGAACGGCCCGGCCACGAACGACGAAAGCACGTAATACGTGAACAGTTCGCGTGACGGCCGCTTGATCGAAAAGACGTCCACGCTGTGATGCTACAACGAGGGGAACGACCGGGGGCCTCCGGCGGCCGGGCCACGGGCCCGGAC
>JALYOB010000351.1 GCA_030857085.1 Acidobacteriota bacterium
CAACCCGCTTGTGCTGAAGCTCGGCCGCGCGCTGCTCGAGCGTGAGGGATCGACCGTCCTCACCGCCTCCAGCTGGATCGAGTTCAACCACGTCCTCGCGAGCAACACCCCCGACATCATCTTCCTCGACGTCAACCTGCCCAGCATCAAGGGCAATCGCCTCAGCGAAGTGCTCAAGTCGCAGTCGAACAAAAAAGACATCCCCATCGTGCTGATCTCCGACCTTCCGGAGCGCTCGCTCGAAGAGATGTTCCCGAGCTCCGGCGCGAACGCCTGGATGCGCAAACCGCTCACGCGCGACAAGATCGTCGACATGATCACGCGCTACGTTCCGACCGCGCAGTAATCGATGTTCCGGCGGACGCTCGGCGAAGCGGCGACTTTCCTGCTGTTCGTCCTCCTCGCGGTGGCCCTCACCTGGCCGCTCGCACGGCAGCTTTCCACCGGCGTCTCCGACCCCGGCGATCCGCTGCTCAACGCATGGATCCTCGACTGGACTTCGCACGCGCTGCTGACGCAGCCGCTGCATCTGTTCGCGGCGCCGATGTTCCATCCGTCGCTGCTGCCGCTCGCGTACAGTGAACATCTCGCCGGCATCGCCATCCTGGTGATGCCTTTCTACATCGCGGGAGTTCCGCCGGTCGCACTGCACAACATCGCGATGCTGCTCGCGTTCGCGCTGTCCGGCTACGGCGCATTCGTGCTGGCGCGGATGTTCGTCCGCTCGTATGCGGCCTGTCTCGTCGCGGGGATCTTCTTCGCGTTCGTCTCGTTCAAGTTCGATCACCTGCCGCAGGTGCAGGTGGTCTCGAGCGGCTGGATCGCATTGACGCTCGCGGCGCTCATCGCATTCTGGCGCGCGCCGAGCTGGCGCAATGCGATGCTGTTCGCGGCCGCATTCGCGATGAACGGTCTGACGAACATCTATTACATGCTGTTCGTCTCCGCGGCGTTCGGCGTGACGCTGATTTTTCTCCTCGCCGCCGCCCCTCGACGCGAGCGTCGTTTCTGGCTCCGCCTCGGCGTCGCCTGTCTTGCCGCGGCATTCGTGCTGCTGCCGTTTCTCCTTCCCTATCGCACCGTCTCGAAAAAGTACCAGATGAAACGGTGGGAAGGAGAAGTGGTGACGAACGGCTGGACGTCCTGGCTGGTCGCGGCGCCGCGCAGTTTTCTCTATGGCGACCTCGCGCCGGAATCGATGCGGATGGCCGAAAACTCGCTGTTCCCGGGCATTCTGCCGATTTTCCTGACCGGCATCGCGCTCCTGAAGACGCGCCGCCGCGACGTCGATCCGGTGACCGGCAGCGCGCGCGAACGGCCGCGGTTGCTGCGGACGCTCGACATCTTCATCACGCTCGCGGCGCTCCTGACGATGGTCAGTCTGATGACCGATCGCTTCGTCCTCAGTCTGTTCGGCCGGCCATTGCTGGCGATGCGCGGCTCCGACATTCCGATGGTGCTGCTGCTCCTGCTGACGACGATGCGCTGCGCGATCCGGATGCCGCGCGCATTCGGCGGCGACGAGGGACGCACGTTGCGCGACGCGGTTGCGCGCTCGCGGTTCACAACCGAGCACTGGATCGTGATTCTGTGGCTGCTCGCGGGATTCGTCGGCTCGTTCGGGATGCACGCATTCTTCTTCACGTTTCTCTTCAAACGGGTCGGTCCGTTCCAGAGCATTCGCGCGGCGTCGCGCTTTGCCGTTGTTGCTTATGCAGGAATTGCGGTTTTCGTCGCGATCGGTGCCGCGGCATTGCTCGCGCGGCGCAATGCGCGAACGCGTGCGATTGCAGCATGCGTGTTGATCGCGCTGGCGCTCGTCGACGTCATGCCGCGATTGCGCTGGGAATCGGCGCCTGCATCAATTCCACGGCTTTATTCGTGGGTGAAGAAGACGAATGCCGGTCCGATGCTCGAGCTGCCCATCGAATGGGGTCCCACCTACCGTTATCTCCTCGGCTCGAGGCTGCATCGCACGCCGATTCTCAATGGCGTCTCCGGCTTCGAGCCGCCCGAGCATCGCAGCCTGCGTGAGGCGTGGGAAACGAATCGCTTCGACGATCTTTTCGCTGCCGCGCAGACGCATGGTGCGAAGCTCCTGGTGGTGCACGGGCATTGGCTCGACGGCTCGCATCGGGAGCCGCTGGTTCATGCGCTGCGCGCGGCATTGGCGGACGGACGGATCGCCTTCCTGCAGCGCTTCGACCACGGCATTGAAGGCGATTACGTCTTCGCGCTGAAGCAGAACATGCCTCAATGGGCAGCATTACGAGCACCTGAGGCGCCCAATGGCGCGGGATGGCTTCCGGAGCAGACGCTCGAGCGCTTCTTCAACAACCAGCCGATGCACAATGACACGCCATTCGGCGCGCTCGAAGCGCCGCAGTGGGACGCGAACGTCAAAGGCTCATTGCAGGTGAACGGCTGGGCGATTTCGCCCAATGGCGTGCGGCACATTTACCTGCATTTCGACGATCGCCGCTATCGCGTCGAGGCGACGCGCATTGCGCGGCCGGACGTCTCCTCGCTGTACGGCTGGTATTACGAGTCGCTCCCCGGCTTCACCGCCACCATCCCCGACCGCCCCGGACGCCACAAAGCGACCGACGTGCAGGTCGAGATCGTCGACCGCAACGGCCGCTCGACCTGGCTCGACGACGTCTTCTTCAATTGGGATTCGTCGTCGTAGCCGGAGTGGTCGTGGTGGCCGGCGGCGGCGCCTGTGCGGGCGGTGCCTTCTCGACGTTCGGCGCGGGCGATTCTGCGCTCTCTCCGCTCTGTGCGCCCGCGTCATTGGCCGGCTGCGTCGGCTCCCCTTCCTTGGCCTGATACATCGGCCGCTGGAGGTAATACGGCAGCTTCGCGACGTTGACGCTCGAGCCGCTGCAATCCTTGTCCGGCTCCTGCCCCGCAATGAACGCTTCCTTGATGACGCGGCCACAAGGACCAGTGCCGCGGCGGCCACTGTGCAGATCCATCGGCACGATGACCACGCCCGGCGGCGGCTCGAAGTCGGGCTTCGCCGCACGGAGTTTCTGCTCTTCGAACTGCTTGAAGATGTCGATCCAGATCGGCAGCGCCACCTCGGCGCCCGTCGCACCGCCGCCTAACGATTTCGAAGGATCGTCATAGCCGGTCCAGACGCCGACGGTGTATTCGGGCGAGAAGCCCATGAACCAGGCGTCGGTATATCCGTTCGTCGTGCCCGTTTTTCCTGCAATTGGACTGGCGAGTGTGTGCGCCGTGTACGCGGTTCCGCGATCGACCACACCTTTGAGCATGTACGCCAGCTCGAACGCAACACCGGGCGACGTCGCCTCGGATAATTCAGGCAACTGTTCTTCGAGCACGCGCTCGGTCTGGTCGGCGATTTTCTTCACGAAGCGCGGCTTCGTATAGACGCCGTTGTTCGCGAAGACGTTGTAGGCCGCGGTCATTTCCAGCGGCGAGACGCCGGCCGCGCCCAGCGACAATGACGGATATTTCGGCAGATCGGCCGTAATGCCGCAGCGGCGCGCAAAGTCGACCACCCGATCGCCGCCCGCCATCATGTACGTCTTCACCGCGGGGATGTTGATCGAGAGCTCCAGCGCGCGCTGGATGGTCACAATGCCGGCGTATTTGCCGTAGTAATTCTTCGGCGCGTAAATCTGATCGCCGACCGGAATCGCGATCGGCGCATCGAACAGCGTATCGGCGGGCGTCAGTCCTTTTTCGAACGCGGCGCCGTAGACGAAGGGCTTGAATGACGATCCGGTCTGACGGCGCGACTGCACGGCGCGATTGAATTTCGAAGCCGCAAAGTCATAGCCGCCGACCAGCGCACGCACCTCGCCCGATTTCACATCGAGCACGACCACCGCCCCTTGTACGACCGGCATCTGGTCGAGCATCCAGCGGCGCTGTTTCGTCTTCGCATCGACCGCCTGCAGGACGTGCACGAGATCGCCGCGCTTGAGCACGCCGGCCATCGTCTTCTTGTTCGTCCACGCATAAGCCGACGGATCGAGCGTGATGCGCTCGCGATTCATCTTCACAGTCACGCGGTCTTTCTCGAGACCGAGGACGACTGCGGGATAGAGCTTTTCGTCGACGGGCGTTTCGTTGCTCCAGCTCGGATCGCGATACGCCTCGGGGTCGAGTCCTTCCGCAACCAGATTGCGGGTCGGTCGGCGGAAGCCGCGGCGTTTGTCGAATCGGCGGAGTCCGCGCTGCAATGCGGATTCGGCGATCTGCTGGATGCGCAGGTCGAGCGTCGAATAGACCTTCAGACCGCTGCTGTAGAGCTCTTCTGCGCCGAATTTCTCGTTCTGTTCGATGTACTGGCGAATCTGCTCGGAAAAATAGGCGCCGACCTGCGGGGCTTCCTCTTTGTAGGTGCCGAGCGCGATCGGGGCGTTGACAGCCTGCTCGTATTGCTGGCGGGTGATGAATTTCTCTTTCAGCATCCGGCTCAGCACGTAATCGCGGCGCACTTTGGTGCGGTCGATGTGCGAGATCGGGCTGTAATGCATCGGCGAGCGGATCAAAGCCGCCAGCACCGCCGCCTCGGGCAAGGTCAATTCTTTGGCGTGTTTGCCGAAGTAGAGGCGCGAGGCCGCTTCGACGCCATACGCGCCGTGGCCGAGGTAGACCTGATTGGCGTAGAGCTCGAAGATCTGGTCTTTGGTGAAATCCTTCTCGATCTGCACCGCGAGAAACATCTCGTTGATCTTGCGGCGGAACGTTTTCTCGGGCGTGAGGAAGACCTGCTTCGCGAGCTGCTGGGTGAGCGTCGATGCGCCCTGTGCGTGACGCCGCTCGACGACGTCTTTGATCGCGGCGCGAATGATCGCTTTCGGATCGACCCCGCCGTGGCGATAGAACTCCGAATCCTCCGTCGCGATGACCGCCTGCACGAACAGCGGCGACATGTCGCGCTTCGGGACGACGATGCGCTTCTGGATCGAATACTCCGCGAACGGCACGCCGTTGCGGTCATAGATACGGGTGATGATGGCCGGCTGGTAGTCAGCCAGCTTCTTGACCGCCGGCATCCGGACGGCGTGCGCGAAGAGAAATCCGGCCGGAATCCCGAGCGCCGCCGCGACGAGCAGCAGGAGCAGACGCGACGTGCGCCGCACGGGACGGCTGGCGGGAAGGAGTTGATGATCGAGCGGGTGGTCGGTCACAAATCGAAGTTAACCACGGAGGCTGGGGGAAGTCATCCCAACGCTGCCGCGTTGGGGGCTTGAGGCGCTGGGCGTTTGGGGCGCGCT
>JALYOB010000352.1 GCA_030857085.1 Acidobacteriota bacterium
GTCGAAGGATCCCCTGCGGTTGCACGAGAGTCGCGCTGTCGGAAGGGGATCCTTCGACCGTCCTGCGGCGCTGTCGCGCCTCCGGCGGCTCAGGATGACACTCCCCCCTTCTACGCCGCCTTCCGCATACTCGCCGTCTGCGCCGAGGCCACGCCCAGCAGCTGCTTCAGCTGCAGCTCCAGCGACAGCGAATAGCGTTTCCGTGCGCGGCCGAAAATCTCCACCGCCTTGTCGTGCATGCCGTTGTCGTTCATGGTCGTGTAGAGGGAGACCATCCAGCTGCTCGGCCCTCCGCGCATCAATGCGCGTTCGACCAGCACCATCCCCGGCTCGTAGTGCGCGATGATCGATTGCGTCAGCCACACCAGCGGCGCCGATTGGCGCGACGCCAGGCCGAACGCCGCATCCACTTCCGCCATGCGCGAGCGCAACTGCGTCTTGTTCACCACTGCGAGGAACTGATCGCGATCGAGTTGCGACCAGGACGCCGGATTCAGCTGCGCGATCTTCGTTCCTGATGCGAACGCGTTCGCGCGCTGCGTGGCGCGGTCGAGAATCGCCGACGACGTCGGCGCGGTGATGTTCGACGGAATTGACGTTCCATACAGCCACGCATCGAGTTGCAGGTGGTCCTCGAGATCGGGATTGCCCGCGAGCGCGAACGTATGCAGCGCGGCGAGGAACGACTCATCGTCCACCCAGCGGAACGCGTGCACCTGGAAATAGCGCTTGAGAAAAAAGTCGAACGTCTCCCGTCCGATCAGATCCTCGAGCGTCTTGATGAACAGCTCGCCCTTCGTATATCCCGTCGAGCCGAAGCCGACGTTCGGATCGACCTGCTGGATGTGCAGCGTCAGCGAGCGGGGATCCTTCGCATTGTTCGCATACGCCGTGTAATTCACTCGATCGATGTAGAAGCTCAGCTCTGCGCGCTCTCGTCCCATCATCTCTTCGAGGATGCGCAGCGTCAGATACGACGTGATTCCTTCATTCAGCCAGACGTCGTTCCACGTCGCGAGCGTCGTCGCATCGCCGGCCCATGAATGCGCGAGCTCGTGCGCGATGAGCGAGCTCGGCTCCGGATTGGCCGGATGGTTTTGGCTGATGAGCGAGAACGGCGCGACGAAGTTCAGCATCGGATGCTCCATCCCCCCGACGACGAACGTCGGCGGCATGAGCAGCACGTCGTGGCGATCGAACGGAAAGCGTCCGGCCACACGTTCCGCGGCATCGACCATCGCGGGCAGATACTGAAGCTCCCACGCTGCGTCATCCATCAGCTCCGGCTCTGCATAGACGCCGGTACGTTCGTCGAACGCGCGGAACTCGAGACGCGCGACCGCCAGCGCAATCAGATACGGCGGAATCGGGTAGCCCATGTGAAAGCGGTACACGCCCGTGTCATTGACGGCGGTCGGGTTGTTCGACGCGCTCATGAGCGCGAGCAGACCGCGCGGCACATGCAGCGTCGCGTCGTACGTCACGCGCATCGACGGCGTGTCCTGAATCGGAATCCACGTCCGCGCCTCCACCGGCTCATTGAGCGAATAGAGATACGGCTGCTGCCGGCCAAAGCTCTGTTCGGCCGTGTTCCATTGCAGCCCGTACGCGGCGCCGCCGGTCGAGTAGGCGATCGTCACCGTGTCCGTCGACGGCTCGATGTCGATGAGAAGCGGCTTCGTGTACTGGGTCTGCGTGCCGAACTTCCACGTGGCGGTCTTGTTGCCGTCGAGCATCACGCTCGTCACCGTCATGTCGAACGTGTCGAGCACCAGCGTGTTCGTGCCGGTCAGATTCTCAATGTCGAGCACCGCGGTGCCGCGCAACTGCTTTTTCTCGAAATCGACCGTGAGATCGAGGTCGACATGCCGCGTGGTGACCTTTGTGATGTCGGACGCCGTGAACTGATCGTGTGGAATCTCGCCGAGGGGCCATGCCGCGGGGTGCTGGACCGCGCGATGCTTGGCGGCGACGAAGAAGAGAAAGGTCGCGAAGAGGAGGGAAGCCCTGCGCCGGGACATGCGGCCATGGTAACGCGCACGTGCGTGTTAAAGTCCGGCCCGATGCTGCTCCGCGGTTACGAAGGTCAAAACCCCCGCCTCGGCGAGCGCGTCTTTATCGCCGAAAACGCGGCGGTGATCGGCGACGTCGAGCTCGGCGACGACGTGTCGATCTGGTACGGCACCACCGTCCGCGGCGACGTCAATTTCATTCGCATCGGAGCGCGCACGAACGTGCAGGACAACTGCACGATCCACGTCGCGCACGAGCGGCATTCGACCGTCATCGCCGAGAACGTGACCATCGGCCACGGCGCGATCGTGCACGGTTGCACGATCGGACGCGGTGCTCTGATCGGCATGGGCTCGCGCGTGCTCGACGGCGCGGTGATCGGCGAGTCGGCCCTGGTCGGCGCGGGCGCGCTCGTTCCGGAAGGGATGAACGTCCCCCCGCGCACGCTCGTCGTCGGCGTGCCCGCACGCAAAGTCCGCGAGCTGACCGGCGAAGAGCTCGCGCGCCTCGACGCCTCCTGGCGCAACTACGTCGACTACAAGGAGAAGTACCGCGCGGCGCCCGCCGCGGCAACACAACCATGATCCGCACCTACGCAGGCTCACTCCGCAAAGAACAGATCGGCCAGACACTCACCCTGCACGGCTGGATTCAGAAGCAGCGCGATTTCGGCGAGCTTGTATTTCTCGACCTGCGCGATCGCAGCGGCGTCGTGCAGGTGGTCGTGGACAAGGCGCGCGGCGCGGCGGAGGAAGTGCTCGCGATTGCGAAGGAATTGCGCAGCGAATACGTAGTCCGCATTGCGGGCGAAGTCGTCGAGCGTGCGGAAGGACAGAAGAACGCGAAGTTGCCGACCGGCGACATCGAAGTCGTTCCCGCGCGCATCGAGATTCTCAATCGCGCCGAGACCACGCCGTTCCCGATCGAAGACGACACCGATGCGGCCGAGGATCTGCGGCTGCAATATCGCTATCTCGACCTGCGCCGGCCCGCGCTGACGCGCAACTTCATGTTGCGTCACAAGCTCGTCTTCGCGACGCGCAATTACTTCGATCGCAACGGATTTCTCGAAGTCGAAACGCCGATCCTCACCAAGTCCACTCCGGAAGGCGCGCGCGATTACCTCGTGCCGAGCCGCGTGCACAAAGGGGAGTTCTACGCGCTGCCGCAATCGCCACAGATCTTCAAGCAGCTCTGCATGGTCGCGGGACTGGAGCGCTATTTCCAGATCGCCCGCTGCTTCCGCGACGAAGACCTGCGCCGCGACCGGCAGCCGGAGTTCACGCAGATCGACGTCGAGGCATCGTTCATCGACGAGGAGTTCATCTACTCGCTCATTGAAGGATTGTTCGAAGAGATCTTTCCGCTCGCGAACATCGCCGTGAAGACGCCGTTCCCGCGCATGACCTGGCAGCAGGCGATGGATCGCTTCGGCATCGATCGTCCCGACACGCGCTTCGGCATGGAGCTGATCGACATCACGGGCGTCGCGCAGCAGATTGCATTCGACCCGTTCAAGTCGGCGCAGACGGTGCGCGCGATCGTGATCCCGAACGGCGCCGCGTTCTCGCGCAAACGGATCGACGAGATCACCGAGGAAGCGAAGAAGCTGAAGGCGAGCGGTCTGGTCTGGGTGAAGTTCAATGCCGAGAAGCAGTCGTCGATCAAGAAGTTCCTCGACGACGCCGCGTATGACGCGCTACGCAATGCGTCGGGCGCGAAGGACGGCGACATGGCCCTCATCGTCGCCGGCAAGACGACGCTGGTGTGGGACGTCCTCGGATCGCTGCGACTCAAGATCGCCAAAGACGAGAAGATGATCCCGGACGAGCGGTGGGATTTCCTCTGGGTCACTGACTTTCCGCTCTTCGAGTGGGACGAAGAATCGCAGCGCTACTTCGCGCGCCACCATCCGTTCACTTCGCCCGCGCCCGGACATCTCGAGCTGATGGAGTCCGATCCCGGCGCCGCGCTCGCGCGTGCGTACGACGTGGTGCTCAATGGCCTCGAGTTAGGCGGCGGCTCGATCCGCATCAACCAGCCCGAGGCGCAGGCGACGATGTTCCGCGCCCTCGGCATCAGCGACGAACAGGCGCGCGCGCAGTTCGGCTTCCTCATCGACGCCTTCCGCTACGGCGCCCCGCCGCACGGCGGCATCGCGTTGGGCGTCGACCGCATCGCCATGCTCATGGCGCGCGCCGAATCGCTCCGCGACGTGATCGCCTTTCCCAAAACCGCCCGCGCGCAGGACCTCATGTCGAGCGCGCCGTCGGTCGTCGATACGCGGCAGTTGGATGAATTGGGGATCGGGGTGAAGAAGACGTAGCGAGTGGTGAGTGGCCCGTTGCCAGGGCTGTTTTGCCTGGGCGCCAGTGGTTGCGCGATCGCGAAGGCGAAGGTCCTTCGCGGACTTCGCGACGCGGAATGACACGCGAATGCGCCTGCCGTATCGCGTTTCTTGCCAGCACCTCCTCGCTTCAGCGACACTGCTCTGGCAACTCGCCACACGCTACACGCCACTTCAATCATGACCCCCTTCCTCACCATCCAACAATCCTCCGCCGCCTATCCGATCTTCGTCGGACGCGGTCTCCTCGCGCACGCGCGTGACCTCATCGAACCGCGCGGCAAGGTCTTCGTCATCACCTCAGCCGCATTGCGGGCGCGCTTCGGCGACATCGTTCCCGATGCCGAAACGCTGCTCATGCAGGAAGGGGAAAAGCACAAGACCCTCGACACTGCGAATGACGTGGTCACGCAACTGCTCGATCGCGGCGCGAAGCGCGATTCGATGGCAGTGGTGATGGGCGGGGGGATGATTGGCGATACCGCGGGATTCGCGGCGTCGATCTTTCTGCGCGGGATCGATCTCGTGCACGTGCCGACGACGCTGCTCGCGCAGGTCGACAGCTCGATCGGCGGCAAGCTCGCGGTCAATCACGAGAAGGGAAAAAACCTCATCGGCAGTTTCTATCCGCCGCGCGCGGTGATCGCCGATACCTCCGTGCTGGACACGCTTCCGCCGCGCGAGCGGCTCAGCGGAATGTACGAGGCGCTCAAAGGCGGCGTCATCGCCGATCCGTCTCTGTTCGAGATGTTCGAGCGGGGCAACTTCGATCTCGACGAGATGGTGCGCAAGGCGATCCGCGTGAAAGCGGACATCGTCTCCGCGGACGAAAAGGAAGCGGACCTGCGCCGCCTCCTCAATTACGGGCACACCATCGCCCACGGCATCGAA
>JALYOB010000353.1 GCA_030857085.1 Acidobacteriota bacterium
CGCGCCGACTGCCGGCATGAACGCATTCACCAGCCAGATCGCGCTGAGGCGATTGCCGCTGATCACGTTGTGTTCGATGCGCGCGTACCGCATGCCCATGACCATGATTCCGCGGAGATTCGGCATGGCGATCGTGCCGGTGGCATCGGTGCCGAGGAAGCAATCGCGCGTGACGCGCTGGTAGGCCGTCGTCGCCTCGGGCGTGACGAGAATCGCCGAACCGGGGAAGTTGCCGATCGCGAGGCCTTCGATCGATCCGCCATCGCCGCGCCACTGGATCGCATCGCCGCTCGTGAGCGCCGCGCCGTCGAGGAAGACGAGCGGATGATCGAGTGCCGGTTGTCCGGTGAAACGTTTTTCGCTGCTCCCTTCGAGATGGATGCGCTTTGTGAGCGGCGGCAGCGGCGAGCTCACGCGAATGTGCGCCGCGCCATTCTCGAAATCCGCTTGCGGCACGCGGAAGGCGATGAAGCAATCACTCGTGCACTGCGCGTTCGCATCGATCAGCGCCTGGCGGAGCGTGCCCGGCCCGCTGTCGGCGGTCCGGTCGACGACGAAGGTCGGATAGAGCGGCCACGATGAGGTCGCGTCGCTCAGGTGCGAGGTGAGCTTCCGGCTCGACGAATCGGCGTGCGCGTGCAGCGTGACCGTGCCGCCGGTGTAAATCGCCGGTGCGCGGGCGGCGACGATGAACGTCGCATCCATCCCCGGCGCGAGCGTGCCGATCGTGCAGTGCGCCGTGCTGCCGCTGGTCGTGCAGGAGACGCCGGAGCGGGAGGTGACGCTGACGATCTGCGTGCCGGCGGAGAAGGTGAGATCGAGCGTCGTATCGAGCGCGGGCGCCGTGCCGTCGTTCCGCAGCATCACCGTCGCATCGAAGGGCATCTCCGGCTCGGTGCGGTCGCTGCGGTTGATGTAGACGACGAACTGCGGCGCGTTGAGGAACGCGATGTCGAATGTCGCGCCGTTGTTCGCCGGATTCGGATCGGGCGTGTCGCTCGAGACCTTCACATCGATGTGCACGCTGCGCTCGATCGCCTTCTCCAGCTCGAACTCGATCGAAACGTAGACGTACTGCCCCGGCGCGATGTTGCCCACCGGAATCGTGCAGGCCGACACATGCTCGCAGCGGGTCATGGATGTGAACGAGCCGATCGCCGCGACGTCGGGGATGGTGGCGGTGAGGACGACGTTCCGCGCAACCGACGGACCGTTGTTGTCGACGCGCACCCACCGCATCAGCGTCGTGAATCGCACCAGCTCTTCGGCTGGCGCCTCATCAAAGCGCGGGACGAGGTCCGCCGATTCGGTCTGTGCGTGAGCGGAGAGAGGAAGAAAGAAAAGCGCGAGCACGACGAGCATTCGGCGCATACGCCGAATGGTACGCAGGCCCGTGCGAAAGCGTTTGAGGATGTCATCGCGAGCTGGGCAATCACGGGCGCCTTTTCCCCCTCGCCCCGCTTGCGGGGAGGGTGGCGCGAAGCGCCGGGTGAGGGGCCGCGCGCGAGCGGCACTCGATTCGTATAGAATCCTTCGCGTGGCGAATGATTCGGCTGCCGAACTGGACGAGATGGCGCACGAGATGATGCGGCACTTCGATGTGCTCGCGAAGGAGTACCTCGTGCCGCAGGAGAGCGCGACCGTCTCCCGCAGCGAGTTTGCCCTGCTGCAGTTCCTCGCCGAGCAGGGGCCGTCGAACATGTCCGACCTCTCGTCGCACATCGGCCTCGCGCTCAGCAGCACGACCGGCGTCGTCAACCGGCTGGTCGAGAGGAGACTGGTCGAGCGCACCCGCCCCGCCGACGACCGACGCACCGTGCGGGTGAAGCTCACCGCCGCCGGCCGCCGCGCGCTCGAGGGCTTTCACGCCGACCGCACCACCATGGGGCGGGGCATGCTCGAGCGGCTCGACGCGCGCGAGCGTCAGGCACTGCTGAATCTCTTTCGCAAGATGACCGGATAGACTTGCATTACTTCGGCTTCCGAAATATTCGGCGGCGGAAATCGATTGCGGGAGCAGTTCGTATGGCAAAGCGTTTTCTCGTTTCTCCCCTCCGCCTCTTCGTCCTCACCGTCGCAGCTGCCGCGTTCCCCGCCTGTGCGCACGCCGAAACGCTGCGCCTCTCGCTGCGAGAGGCCATCGCCATGGCCATGCAGCAGGGCACGGTTGCGCGGCTCGCACGTTCGCAGGAAGAGCGCGCGGAGATCGCGCGCCGCGAGGCGCTGTCGGGCCTCCTTCCGCAGAGCGAAGCGCGCATCATGCGCTACAACGAATCGATCAACCTGGCGACGTTCGGCTTCGAGCTTCCCGGACAGCCGCCGGTGATCGGGCCGTTCGACGTGTTCGATGCGCAGGTCAGCGCCGCCGCACAGCTCTTCAACCTCGCCGCACTTCGTTACTACCAGGCCTCGCGCGCGGGCGTCGAGGCGAGCCGCTTTCATCTGCAGCAGGCGCAGAACGACGTCGCCATGACCATCTCGCGCCTCTACGTCCTCGGCCAGCGGGCCGATGCGCAGGTCGCCGCGCGCGAAGCGAACGTCGCCCTCTCGCAGCGTCTGCTCGAAGCAGCGCAGACCGAGTTCGAAGCAGGCACCGGCACGCGGCTCGACGTCGCTCAGGCAAACGTGCAGCTCGCCCGCTCGCGCGAGGCGCTGCTGCGCGCGCAGAACGATCGCCAGACCGCGCGACTCGCGCTGATGAATGCGATCGGCGCCGATCAGGCGTCCGACGTCGTCCTCGCCGAGCCGCTCGCCCCTCCTCCCGCCGCACCGGCCATCGACGCCGCACTCGCCGCAGCGCGCACTCAGCGCCCGGAACTGAAAGAAGTCGAAGCGGCGCAGCGTCAGGCCGAGCTCACGGTCAGCTCCGCGCGCGCACGGCGCATCCCGCGCGTCGAGCTCGGGTTTCTCGGCGACTACGCCGGCAACTCGATGGATGAACTGCATTCGAGCCGCCGCATCGGCGTCTCGCTGATTGCGCCTCTCTTCCGCGGCGACATCCCGGCGAACATCGCGCGCGCGCGGCTCGAAGCGGAAGACATTCGCACGCGCGCACAAGCGGCGGCGCGCGACGTCGAGCAGCAGGTGCGCACGTCCATCCTCGCCCTCGAGAACGCAAACGCGCGCGTCGCGGTCGCACGCGAAAGCGCGACGGTCGCGGAACAGGCGCTCACGATTGCGCGCGAACGAAGGGCGGCAGGATACGGATCGGCGGTCGAAGTCGATCGTGCCGAGGATGCTTACCGGCAGGCGCAGGAAGATGTGATTGCGGCGCAGGCGGATGCCTCGCTGGCGTTCCATCAACTGCAGTACGCGACCGGTGCGATGGACGAGCTCGCGCCGGCGGAGACCGCACAGCAATGACCGAACGTCCGCCGGTCAACAAATGGCTGGTCACCATCTCGGTGACGTTCGGTACGCTGATGGGTGCGATCGATGCCTCGATCGTCAACGTTGCCGTCCCGCACCTGCAAGGCTCCCTCGGCGCCACGATCGAGCAGATCACCTGGGTGACCACCGGCTTCGTCATGGCCACGGTGCTGGTCATGCCGCTGACGGGATTGCTCGCGCGCATGTTCGGGCAGAAGCGCGTCTACCTCGCCTCGCTCTTCCTCTTCATCATCGGGTCGACGCTCTGCGGATTCGCACACACGCTGCCGACGCTGGTGATCTTCCGCGTGCTGCAGGGACTCGGTGCGGGCGCATTGCAGCCGACCGAACAGGCCATCCTCCGCCAGACCTTTCCGCCGCATGAACAAGGGATGGCGATGGCCGTCTTCGGCATGGCCGTCGTGCTGGGCCCCGCGTTCGGTCCGACGCTGGGCGGCTACATCGTCGACAACTACGAGTGGCCGTGGATCTTCTTCATCAACATCCCGGTGGGCATCGTCTCGCTGCTGATGGTCACGCGCTTCGTGCATGAGCCGGAGGACGTGCGCATCGCCAACGCGAAGATGGCCGAACAGCAGAAGAAGAACATGGACTGGATCGGCATCGCGCTGCTGTGCATCGGCCTCGCGACGCTGCAGTACGTGCTCGAGGAAGGGAACCGCAACGACTGGTTCAACTCCACGATGATCACCGGCCTCACGTTCATCTCCATCGTGACGCTGATCGCGCTGGTGATCCGCGAGCTCTCCGCGCCCGTGCCCGCGGCCGACTTCTCGCTGTTTCGCGATGTGGTCTATCTCTCCGGCACGCTCGTCGGCGCGGTGATGTTCGCGATGCTGATGGCGGTCACGTTCCTGCTGCCTCTCTTCATGCAGACGATGCTCGGATTCAGCGCGACGCAGGCGGGCATGGCAATGATGCCGCGATCGCTGGTGATGATCGTCTGCATGCCGATCGTCGGGCGCATCTACAACAAAGTCTCGCCGCGTCTCGTGATCGCGTTCGGCATCATCCTGTTCGGCTATTCGGCGTGGCTGATGGGGCATTACACGCTGGCCACCGGCATGCGCGACGTGCTGCACGTGCTGGTGATTCAGGGCGTCGCGTTCAGCTGTCTGTTCATTCCGCTGACGACGCTCGCGCTCGCGCGCATTCCGCGGCACCGGCTCGCTGATGCCACGGGACTCAATTCATTGCTGCGCCAGGTCGGCGGCTCGATCGGACTGGCGGTCTTCGCGACGCTGCTCTCGCGTTACGGCACGCGGGCCTACGGCGCGATGATCGGGCACGTCAATGCTGCGAATCCGACGGCGATGTCGCGCTGGACTGCGATCGGCCGCGTGATCGGAAGCCGCACGGCCGATCCGGGCGTGGCGCAATCGGCGTCGGCGCATGTGATCAGCGGCCTGCTGCGCAGGCAGGCGATGATGATGTCCTTCGAGAAGCTTTTCTATCTGTCCGGAATCTGTTTCCTGTGCGTGCTGCCGCTGGTGTTCCTGCTGCGGACGGTGCCCACGGGCGAGAAGATCGATGTTCACGTGGAGATGTAAATGGATCTGAACGAAAAAGAGCCGGTCATTCCGGCGCGCCGCGCGAAGCGGCTCTACACCATCCTCGCCATTGCCGTCATTGCGATTCTGCTCGCGTATGGCGCATTCGCGGTCGCGACGAGCGGGAAGGAATCGACGGACGACGCGCAGGTCGCGGCGGACATCGTGCCGGTCGCCTCGCGCGTGCCGGGACAGGTGATCGCGGTGCACGTGGTCGAGAACCAGCCCGTCACGCGCGGCACTCTGATCGCGGAGCTCGATCCGCGCGATCTCGAAGTGAAGCTCGCGCAGGCGGAAGGGGAGCTCGAGAC
>JALYOB010000787.1 GCA_030857085.1 Acidobacteriota bacterium
GTCCTCGCCGCTGTCCGCGTTATGGACCTTTCCGAGCATCCTGCTCTCCGCATTCGTCATCGCCTGGGGAGCGGAGGCCGCGCAGTTCCTCATCTCGCAGGGACTCGCGCTCGCCATTCTCGCGTGGCTGCAGACGCTGCCTGAATTCGCGGTCGAAGCAGTCATCGCGTGGAACGCCGGCAAGGATCCGTCGCAGACGCACCTCGCGATCGCGAACTTCACCGGCAGTCTGCGCCTCCTCGTCGGGCTCGGCTGGCCGATGATCTACTTCGTCGCCGCCGCATTCGCCTGGAAGAAGAAAGGCTCGTTCATCACCATCGAGCTCGATGAAGAACACAGCGTCGAAGTGTTCGGATTGCTTCTGCCGATCCTCTACTTCGTCTTCATCTGGTGGAAGGGGACGCTCAGCATCTGGGACGCGATTCCGCTCACGCTGTTCTACGCCGCGTATCTCTGGATTTTGTGGGGCATCCCGCCGCGCGAGGAAGAGGAAGAGGTGATGGAAGACCTCGACTTCGTGCCGCGCACGGTGCTCGCGCTCGCCCCCCGCGCGCGCAATGCGGCCATCGCGGCGCTGTTTGTCGCCGGCGGCGCGATCCTCTTTTTTTCTGCCCATCCTTTTCTCGATTCCATGCTCGCCATCGCGGCGAGCCTCGGCGTCCCGACCTTCGTCTTCGTGCAGTGGGTCGCGCCGTTCCTCTCCGAGTTCCCGGAGAAGCTGAGTGCCTTCAACTGGGCCAGAAAAGTGAGTGCGGCTCCGGTCGCGCTCATGAACATGGTCTCGTCGAACATCAACCAGTGGAGCATCCTCTCGGCGATGATCCCGGTGCTGTTCGTCATCAGCGCGGGGGAGCTCCGGCCGCTGCAGTTCGATCAGTTCCAGCGTCACGAAATCCTGCTGACGATCCTGCAGTCGCTGCTCGGATTTCTGCTGCTGATGAACCTCAAGCTGGTGATGTACGAGGCGCTGATTCTGTTCGTCTTCTGGGCGGTGCAGTTCTTCTTACCCTCGGTTCGCGAAGAAATGATCTTTGTCTACCTCGGGTGGTGCGTCCTCGAGGTCGTTCGCATGGTCCTCGCAGGAGAGGCTCCCGCGGCCTGGATCGCTTTCCGCAGAACACTCCAGTCGCGCTTCGCCTCCGCTGCGTAATGATGGTAAAAAAGACCCTTTCGCGATGACGACGATCACTGCCCGACCCACGATCCGTTTCTCCGATCGCGTGACCGCGATGCAGGAGTCGCCGACGCTCGCGGTGCTCAACCGCGCGACCGCACTCATCCAGCAGGGCGTCGACGTCGTGGACTTCGGTCCGGGCGAGCCCGATTTCGCCACGCCGAAAGAGGTGGCGGAGGCGGGGAAGGGGGCGATCGACCGCGGCTTTACGAAGTACACCAATGCGAGCGGAACGAAAGCGCTGCGCGAAGCGATCGCCGCGCGCTACAACCGCCGCTACGGCCTGACCCTCGGGCAGGAACATGTCATCGCCGGCAACGGCGGCAAGCAGGAACTCTTCAACGTCATGCTCGCGCTCATCGCCGCGGGCGACGAAGTGATCATCCCTTGTCCGTATTGGGTGAGCTTCCCCGATCAGGTCGAGTTCGCCGGCGGCAAGGCGGTGTTCGCGCCCACCGATCCGGACGATCACTTTCGTCCGAAGCTCGCGGACATCGCTTCAGTCGCGAGCGAGCGGACGCGCGGCGTCATCATCAACTCGCCGTGCAATCCCACCGGCGCGGTCATTCGCGCGAAAGAGATCGAGCAGATCGTCGAATGGTGCGCGTCGCGCGATGCGTTCCTCGTGTTCGATGAGACGTACGAGCTCTTCGTCTACGAAGGCAATGAGCACGTCTCGGCAATCCGCTGGTTCGAAAAGTATCCGGAGACGGTGATCGTCGTGAACTCGATGTCGAAGACGTTCGCCATGACCGGCTGGCGCCTCGGCTACGCGGTCGCGCATCCGGAGATCATCACCGCGCTCGGCAAGATTCAGAGTCACTCGACCTCGAACCCGAGCACGATCGCGCAGCATGCGGCGCTCCGCGCGCTCGAAGGTGTCGACGAAGACGTCGAGCGGATGTATCAGGCGTATTGCGAACGCCGCGCATGGCTGGTCGAGGCGCTGAACTCGATCGAAGGGATCTGCTGCACCGATCCGGACGGCGCGTTTTACGTG
>JALYOB010000354.1 GCA_030857085.1 Acidobacteriota bacterium
GCCAAAACCTTCGTCATGCAGCTCGCGCCGCACCTCACGCCGCAAACTTCAATCATCGGCGTGGAGGCTTTCACCGGCTCGATGGCCTTTTACCTTCAGCGTCCGATCACCGTCGTCAGCAGCGATGCGACGGAGCTCACGAGCAATTACCTCATCCGCCGCTACGAGAAGTTCACGACCGACCCCCGCTCGCCGCTCAAGCCGCTGCCGTATTTCGAGCGCTCCCTCGCGAGCAACGCACCCCGCGTGTACATCGTCCGCCAGCAGGACGCGCAATGGCGCCGCATGCTCGAGGCGAGAGGGTGGAAGGTGATTGCGGCGGGCGGGCATCATGTTGCGTATGGACGGTAGTTTGTTGGTTATCGGTTGTCGGTTGTCGGTTGTCGGTGTTTGGTTATCCGTTGTCCGTTCTCCGTTGTCCGTGTTCCTTCTTGTGACGGCGCTCCTCAACCGACAACCGAGAACCGAGAACCGACAACCTGCAACCCACTAACGGACAACGGAGAACGGAGAACGGACAACCACGCCGCCCCGCACCGTACAATGCGCCCGGCTGATGTGTGGGATCTATGGAATGGTCGGGGCGGCGGCGCTCCGGCACCCCTTTGTGCTCGAGGAAATGGGGGAGGCGCTTCGGCATCGCGGGCCCGATGGCCGCGCGGTGTTCGTCGAGGCGCATGCGCAGATCGGGTGCGAGCGGTTGCGCATCGTCGATCTGCACGAGCGCGCCGATCAGCCCTTTCGCTCGCCTGATGACTCGGTCTGGCTCGAAGCCAACGGCGAAATCTACAACGCCCCCGAGCTGCGCAGGCGCTACAGCGACTTCCCGTATCGCTCCCACTCCGACGTCGAAAGCATCCTGCCGCTCTACCTCGATCGCGGGCCGCGTGCGGTCGAAGAGCTCGACGGCATGTTCGGCCTCGCCATCTGGAACCATCGCACGCGCACGCTCCTCCTCGCGCGCGACCGCGCGGGAGAGAAACCGCTCTTCTATGCGCGGGTGAACGGCGAGGTCGTCTTCGCGTCCGAGCTGCAATGCCTGCTGCGCCATCCCGACGTCTCGCGCGACCTCGATCCTGTCGCCCTCAGCGATTACCTCGCCCTCGGCTACATTCCCGAGCCGCGTACGCCATTTCGCGCCATCCGCCGCGTTCCAGCGGGAACGTACATGCTCTTCAGCGAACAGGGCGAAGAGACCGTGCGGTACTGGGATCCGTCGACATTTGCCACGCAGCAGATCTCGACCCGCGACGCCATCGAAGAAACGCAGCGCCTCATCGAAAACGCGGTGGCGAAGCAGGTGATGGGCGACGTGCCGGTGGGCGTGTTCATCAGCGGCGGAGTCGACTCGTCCATCCTGGCGACGCTCGCCTCGAATGTCATCGGCGTCGACAAAGTGCATACGTTTTCCGCCCAGTTTGCGGAAGAGTCGTATGACGAGAGTGCGGATGCGGCGGTGCTGGCGAGGCGGATGCGCACGAAACACATCCCCGTGCGCACAGACGACGAAACGCTGCTCGATGCATTGCGCAACGTCACCACGCGCTTTGCCGAGCCGCTCGCCGATCCGGCCATCCTGCCGACATTTCTCCTCGCACGCACCGCGCGCGAGCATGTGAAAGTGATCCTCAGCGGCGAAGGCGCCGATGAGCTCTTCGGCGGCTATCCCACCTACGTCGGCCACAAGATCGCGCCGAAATACGACGCCTTGCCGTCGCCGATTCGCAGCGCAGTGCGCAGGCTCGCCTTCGCGCTGCCGGCATCGGGAAAGAAAGTCACGCTCGAGTTTCTGCTCAAGCGCTTCGTCACCGATGCAGAACGGCCATGGATCGAGCGCCATCTCGCATGGTTCGGCACCGGCTTGCGCAGCGCGCCGGGATATCGCGGGACGAACGAAGACGTAGCTGCGTCGCTGGCAGGCGCGCTCGCATCGCGCGAGCCGCTCGCCGGCGCGATGCTGCTCGACTACCGCAGCTATCTGCGCGACGACCTTCTCGTGAAGGTCGATCGCGGCACGATGCTCTCCTCGGTCGAAGCGCGCGCGCCCTATCTCGATCGCGACGTGACCCGTTTCGCCCTCTCCCTGCCGAACGACTTACGCGTCCGCCGCCTGACGACGAAGTGGGTGCTCAAGAAAGCCGCCGAGAAATGGGTGCCGCGCGACGTGATTTATCGCCGCAAGCGAGGACTCAGCGTGCCGATAGCCGGCTGGATCAACCGCGGTCTGCGCGAAGAAGTCGACCGCCTGCTCGCCCCGAAACGGCTGCGCGAGCGGGGCATCGTCGACGAGCCGCAGGTGACGTCACTGCTCGCCGAACATCGCAGCGGCCGGGCGAATCACGCGAAGGCCTTGTGGGCGGTGGTGATGCTCGAGTACTGGCTGGAAAGAAATACGTAGCGAGTAGCGCGTGGCGAGTTGCCAGGGCGGTTACGCCTGGACGCCATTGATTGCCAGCCCGTGTTGGCAGTTGCGCGTTGCCGGTTGCGAGTCGCCAGTAACTGCCGCCCAGGCATTGCCGCCCTGGCAACTCACTACGCGCCACTCGCTACTCGCGGCTCCGCCGCGAACATCAGTTCGCTTCGTCGCCTGTATCGAACGCGCCGACCTGCCGCCGCCACGCGGCGCTGCGTTCCACCGCGGCGTCGTAGCCGTGCACGCAGAGGCGCACCAGGCTTCCGAGCTCGGCCACTTCGAACGGCTTGCGCAGCACGCCGGAGACGACGTCTGCGTCGACGAGCTGGTACTTCTGGTCGGCGTAGGCGCTGATGACGAGGATGACCGGCTTGTGCGACGGCGCGTGCTCCTTCAGATACGCGACCACACCGAAGCCGTCGAGGCGGGGCATCATGAGGTCGAGCAGGATCACGGCGTACTCGTGTTCCTTCAGTTTCTCGACCGCCTCCAGCCCGTCGGCGACGCAGTCGACCTCGAGCCCCTCGCGTTTGATGATCGTGCAGACCAGTTGTCGAATTGCCTGATCGTCATCCGCGACCAGAACCCGTGCCTCGTTGCCCATTTGCTGACCCATGCTGAAGACCTGCCGTGGTATCCGTATTGACCTACTGCGGATCGCTTCTCTTGGAAGCGGCGTGCCAGTTATTGCGACAGAGGCACGACCAGGCCGGGCGACCAGCCATCTGCGGCCGGAACGAGCCGAATCCAGTACCACGAGGCGTTCTCGCCGGCCAGCGAGACGCGCGCGAACATCCCCGCCTCGTTCACCGTGAACGGATTCGGGACGGGCGCAGAGAGCTCGACGATCATTTCGTCGGCGTAGCGCGGCATCTCCGCCGCATCGATGAGGTGCCACCGGCAGGCGCCGGTGGTGAGCACGATCGGGATCGTTCTGTTCGCGAATGCCGAGGCCGGGATGTTGGGTTTCCCCTTCTTCTTCGAGACGCCGGCGAGCGCGGCCACCGCGCGGGGAGAGGCGAGCGGCTGCGTCGACGCGACGATCGTGACCGCGCCGCTGGTCGCGATCGCATCCATCTTCAGCCGCGTGCAGAGCGCCTCGCCGATGCTTGCAGGGATCAGATCCCACTCCGGCATCGCCGGAGCGACGGCCGGCTTCGGAGCAGGCGCGCAGGAGAGAAGGAGAAGGAGAAGAGCGGAAAGAAAGACAAACGGCGTTCGCGTCAAAATACGATCCTCAGCTGCGGAGTCGCCTTCGCCTCGAAGAACGAGCGCACCTCGCTCGCCGCTTTGCGCGTCACGAGCTCGCGCGGCGACTCCTCGTACCAGTCCGCGGGAAAGTAGCGCGTGTACGGGTCCTGCGTAAAGCGCTTGCAGAGGAGCGCGATCACGCCGATGTCGCTCTCGCTCCGAATCACTCGTCCCGCGGACTGCACCACCCGCGTCATTCCCGGAATCAGATACGCGTACTCGAATCCCGAGCCGTACTGCTCGTCGTAATAGTGCTTGAGCAGCTCCTGCTCGAAACTCACCTGCGGCAGTGCCGGACCGACGACCATCACGCCCGAGAGCATGTCGCCCTGATAGTCGACCCCTTCCGCATACATGCCGCCCGACACCGCGAGAATGAGATTGCCGCGTTTCGGACGGTCGCGCAGGATGTCGAGAATCGCATTGCGCTCGTAGTCGGTCATGTCATTGCGCTGCACCATGACCCGCTTTTCGGTCGGCGGCATCCGCTCGGCGATCTCGCGCAGGAATGCGTAGCTCGGAAAGAGCGCGAGGAAGTTGCCCGACCCCGCGTCGGCGATGTCGGCCACCGTCATGGCGATCTTGTCGTAATGATCCGCGCGCCGCTTGTAGGTGGTGTCGACTTCCGAGACCACGACGATCTTGCGATTGGAGCGGGGGAACGGCGAGGGGAGCGAGAGCTCGGCGGTGCGATTGTCCGGAAAGCCCAATGTTTTCCGGTAAAACTCGAACGGCTCGAGCGTCGCGGAGAGCGCGACCGTTGCGTGGGCCGAATCGAAAATCCTGCCGAGGAACTTCGACGGGTCTTTGCAGAAAATCTTGAGCTTGATGCCTTCGCTGGTCCGCTCGACGATGTGCGCGAACTCCTCGCCGTCTTCGCTGAGCAGGTTCGTGAACTTGACCAGCTTGAAGTAGAAGTCGATCAGAGGGTCTTCTTCTTCGGCGATCCGGTTGTCGATCTTCCAGCCGATGTATTCGAGAACGATCCGCTCCCACTCCACCCGCTGCTCGAGAAAGAGCTCGCGCGAGGGTGAGCAGAGCGCCTGACGGACGTCGTTCTCCAGCACTTCCGCCATCTCGTGGAAATGCTCGCGCAGGATCTCGATCAGCTCTTCCCAACCTTCGATCCAGCAGTTGCGCGACATCATCAGACGCCGGATTTCGTCGAATGCGTTCTCGTGCAGTTCGGGCGAGTAGTACGCCCGTCCCCGGTCGACCAGGTTGTGCGCTTCGTCGACGAGGAGCACGCAGTCGCTGTAATCGGAGTCCTGCTGATAGGTCTTCAGCCCGACGTACGGATCGAAGATGTAGTTGTAATCGCAGACGATCACATCCGCCTGCTCGATCAACTCCAGCGAAACCTCGAACGGACAAACCTCGGTCGACTTCGACAGTTCGAACGTGATGTCGGGATCGAAGTAGCTCCGCGAGGTGACGATCTCGGTGAGGAGGCCGCTCTGCCGCATCTTCTCGCCGTACTTTGCGGCGAAGGGACAAAAGTCCTCGTGGCAGATCATCTCCGTGTGCGCGCACATTTTCTGTTTGCTGCGGATGCGCAGCACGCGGAACGAGCCGTCGTTGAGG
>JALYOB010000788.1 GCA_030857085.1 Acidobacteriota bacterium
ACCTTCTCCGTTGCCCACTGGAAGGTCCTTCGCTTCGCTCAGGATGACACGAGGCTCATCCCTCATCCTTCCGTCTTCATCCGCCGGCTCATTCCTCCACCCATGAATCTCCCTGAGCACCTCATCCGCATCATCATCCGCGTAGTCCCACGTGAGCGCGCGCAGCGCCGCGTCGCGCGGCGCTGCGCTGGCCATCGCCTTCAACTTCCGGCCTAACGCGACCATGAACTGCAGTTCGCTCCGCGCGTCGCCGGGCGGATCGACGGCTTTCTCGCGCCACTGCAGCATGCGTTGAGTGTTGGTGAACGTCCCCTCTTTCTCCACGTGCGAGGCGGCGGGAAAGAAGAAGACCTCCGTCTCGATCTCCTCCGGAGCGTCTTCCCAGAACATGGCGGTCTCGGTCTCGACGAGCTCGCGCACGACCAGCCACTTCAGCTTGCGGAGCGCGGCGCGTTCGAGCTTCGCGTTCGGCGATCCGACCGCCGGGTTCTGCCCCATCACCACCAGCCCTTCGAGCTTCCCGTCGGCCATGTCGAGCCAGTAGCCAAAGTACGAGTGATCGCCGGTGAGACGCGGCAGCCAGTCGAATCCGAAGTCGTTCTCGCGCGTGGCCGCATCGCCGTAGTACGCCTTGAGCAGCGAGACGAGGTACTTGTCGAGGTTGTACCACCACCCTTTCGCAGCACGATGTTTGTCGATGTACTTTGCGAAGTTGCCGTCTTCCGACGTCGGCATCGGCAGATATCCGGGCAGCACGTCGTACAGCGTGGGGATGTCGGTCGAACCTTGAATGGACGCGTGTCCGCGCAGCGCCATGATGCCGCCGCCGGGACGGCCGATGTTGCCGAGGAGGAGTTGCAGGATCGCGGCGGCACGGATGGTCTGCACGCCGGTCGAATGCTGCGTCCAGCCGACCGCGTAGCAGATCGCACCCGTTTTCTCGCGGCCCGACGCGCTCGCGAAGACGTTCGCGATTTCGAGAAACTTCTCGCGAGGAATGCCGCACGCCTGCTCGACCAGCTCCGGCGTGTAGCGCGCGAAGTGGCGGCGCATCACCTGAAACACGCAGCGCGGATGCTGGAGCGTCATGTCGCGCGGAGGATCGGCATCCGCGCGCGCGGTCCCCTGCCCTTCGCCGCGGTGGCCCGTGTCCGGCGAGCCTTGTTCATCGCTGCCCGCGTACTTCCACGTTTCCGCCGGCGAGAAAACGCCGCCGAGATCTTCCGTGTCCTGAAAGTCGTCGCGCAGCAGCACGGAGGCGTTGGTGTAGTGCACGACGTAATCGCGGAAGTAGCGCTCTTCCTCGAGCACGTACCGGATCATCGCGCCGATGAAAATGAGATCGCTGCCGGCGCGGAGCGGCAGCCAGTAATCCGACATCGCCGACGTGCGCGTGAAGCGGGGATCGACATGGATGATCTTCGCGCCGTTTTTCTCGCGCGCCTCAATGACCCATTGAAAGCCGACCGGATGGTTCTCCGCCATCGACGATCCCATGATGAGAATCGCGTCGGCATTCGCGAGATCCTGTTGCGCGGTAGTCGCGCCGCCGCGGCCGAACGAGGTGCCCAGACCGGGCACCGTGGAGCTATGTCATATGCGCGCCTGATTGCTCAGGCACACCATTCCCAACCCGGCGGTGAAGAGTTTCTTGATGAGGTAGTTCTCTTCGATGTCGAGCGTCGCGCCGCCGAGATGGGCGATGCCGGTGGTGTGCATGTGCTGCTCGGCGAAGGTGCGATTGCGCGAGCTCCAGATGCGCTCGCCGACCATGTCCACCGCGCGCTCGAGATCCATCTCCACCCAACGCCTGCTGCGCGGCGCGCGGTACTTCACTTTCGTCGCGCGGCCGGGATGCGTCACGAGTTCAAAGCTGTCCGAGCCTTTCGGACAGAGATGTCCGCGCGACACCGGCGACTCCGGATCGCCTTCGATGCTCACCACCCGATTGTCGCGATGGTAAACAAGTTGACCACATCCGACGCCGCAGTACGGACAGATCGAACGTGCGACTTTCGCATCGCCATTCTTCTTGCGCAACTCGATTGTGCGCCCGCTCATCGCCTCCGGGCCGGTGCCGTCGGAGCGGTCGCGCAACTGCCGGATGAGAGGCCACTTCAGCAGGAGCTCGGCGAGCATGCCGGGAGTGTAGCGGTTTGGAGTGCGGCGACG
>JALYOB010000355.1 GCA_030857085.1 Acidobacteriota bacterium
CCGCTCTGGTACGTCTTAAAGCGGTGGCTTTGCCACCGCACTCCTAAACCGCGCGTTGCTGGAACAACTCGAGCGTGTCGACGTCCGCGTCCGTCACAGGCGTGAGCGCGGTATCCATGTACTCATACCGCCGCGGGTCGCGTTTGATGCGGTTGTAAATCAGCCGCAATCCACAATACATCCCGAACCACCGCGTCAGTTTCGAGACACACTCATACGCGTACTTGGGATAGAACCGCCACGCCGGCTCGATCGGAAATCCCGAGCGGCGATCCTTGCGGAACTTATAGCGGAACAGGCCCGCCTCGAGCGGGTGCACGCCTTCGATGTCGATCGAACCTTTGAACCACGTCATCAGCAGAATGGCGTTGCTCGCGCTCGCACGCATCGCCACCAGGCGACGTAAGACCGCCTCGACGTGCTCGGGCGTGTAATACGTCTCCCACGCCATTTTGTACGCCCGCTCCCACTCCTCTTTCGACATCCGCGGATGTCCGGTCGTGACGTGATTGAGATCGTACTTGTTCAGATCCTCGTCCACCGCAACACCGGCGCGCACGAGCGTCTGGTGATCTTCCGAACCGGGCAATGGCGTGAGGAAGAAAAACTCCAGTACGTCGATCGGCAATTCGCGCTTGATGATCTCGATGTCGCGGCGGATCGACTCGTAATCATCGTTCGGAAATCCGAGAATGTAGCCGGCGTACGTGATGATGCGCGCCGCCTTCCACGCCAGCAGCATCTTGCGATATTCGGTGATCTTGTTCTGCCGCTTCTTCGCGCCGACCAGACTGTCGGGATTGATGTTTTCGAGTCCGATGAACACGCGCCGCACGCCCGCACGTCTGCACTTTTCGATGAAATTCGGGATGCGGTGACAGAGCGTGTCCACCTGGATGATGAAGTGGATCTTGATGCCTTCCACTTCGCGCAGTTGGATGAGTCGATCGAGGATCGACTCCCAATCCTGATTGCGCGCGAAATTGTCGTCTGTGATGAAGAAGCTGTGCAGTCCCTGGGCGACGTTCACCCGGACGATTTCTTCAATGTCGTCCGCAGAACGCCTCCGCGATTTCCGTCCCTGCACGTTGATGATCGTGCAGAACGAACATTGGAACGGGCAGCCGCGTCCCGCGTCGAACGTCGTCACCCCGCCCGCCGTACGCCACGCGCGCAACGCCGTAATCAGAGGAATGGGCGTCCCCTGAATCGACGGGAGGTCGTTCATGTAGTTGTAATGCGGCTGCAACTCGCCCGCATACGCGTCGTGCAGAATCTCTTCGAGCCGCCCTTCCGCCTCGCCCGCAAACAAGGAGACGCCGAGGGCGCGCGCTGCGTCGAGACCGGCATCGACGCCGCCTAACATGCTGATCGTACCGGAGACGTGGAAGCCGCCAATCGCCACCTGAATGCCGCGCGCCCGCAGCGGCCGCGCGAGGTCGAGCGCGCGGGGGAACTGATTCGACTGCACGCCGACCAGCATCACCATCCCCGCGCCCGCGTCTTCGATCAGCCGCGCCAGTTTCTCGGGACGAACGCGCGTATTCGTTTCATCGATCGCATGAATGACGAGGTCGACGTCGTCGCCGAGAATGCGTCGTTGTGCGCAGTCGCGTGCGAGGCCGAACAGGGACGCCAGCGAGTTCGACGGAATCGCCGAGCGAAACCACTGGATCACATAGCCGTCGTCGTCGTAGTGCGACGGCTTGACCAGCACGAGGCAGAACTGCCGAGGCGCGGCGCTCATTGGGAAGCGCTCATGATACGCCAATTTCCCACTGCGGCCGCTCCCGCCAGCGGTCGTGCATCCACACCCACTGTTCCGGCGCGCGGCGAATCTGCTCTTCGATGCGGGCGGTGATCTGCGCGGCGAGGGCGACCGGATCGTCGTCGCGTTTGCACTGCACCGGCGGATCGAAGCGCGCGTAATGCTTCCCATCCGCACGCCGCTCGATCATCGCCGTCACATACACCGCCTCGGTGCGAATCGCGAATTTCACCGGCCCGATCGGCGTCAGTGCAGGACGGCCGAAAAATGGAACTTTTACGCTGTCCGTACGGATGTTCTGGTCGAGCACGAACGCCAGAATGCCGCCGCGGCGGATCGCGTGGATCATGTCGCGCGCGGCGGTGGTCGAGCCGCGGTCGATCGTGCGCACCCCCGCTCCGGCGCGCACGGCGGTGATGTAGCGATTCATCGCCGGCTCGTCACGCTCCCGCTGCAGCACCGACACCGGCCGTCCGAACGTGCCGGTCACATACGAGAGCCACTCCCAGTTTCCGCAATGCGCGGTGAAGATGATGACGCCGCGGCCGGAGTCGATCACTTCGAGCACGCGCTCCATCCCTTCGACCACCGTTGTATCCCCGCGATTGTCGGCATGGACGTTCGGCAGCCAGGTGATCTCGAGCAGGCACATGCCGAGGTGGCGATACATCGCCTTTGCAGTTTTGCGGCGCCATGCGTCGTCGCGATCGGGAAAGGCGATGGTGAGATTCGACAGCGTGCGTTTGCGATCGCGGCCGCCGAGGCGATAGGCCAGCGACCCGAGGAAGCGGCCGATGGCGCGAGCGAGCGGGAGCGGCAGCCGCCGGCCGATCGCGCTCACCGCGGCGAGCCCGCGATAGAGCTGCCGCGCTCGCCACGCCCGATATCGCTGCTTGTCCATCCGGAACCGAAGTATACGAGCGACGGACGCATTGGCATGCCGACGGCATTCGGCAGATTCTGACCGCGTGTTATTTGCAGCGCGGCACATCACCCAATAACTGAATAGCCCCCGATGGAGCCCGACGCTCGATGAATCGCCCCTGGAACCGGTATATCTACTCGCTGCTTGCACTTACGGCAATCCTGCTGAGCAGCGCCGCCCTTCCCGCCTACGCCACCACGACCGCGCTCGTCCCGATGCGTTCGGTCTGGAAGTACCTCGACAACGGCACGAATCAGGGCACGGCCTGGCGGGCGCAGGGATTCGATGATTCGACGTGGGCGTCCGGCTGGTCGGAGCTCGGCTACGGCGATGGCGACGAGGCGACGATCGTCGGCTACGGTCCCGACCCGCTCCGCCGCTACATCACCACGTACTTTCGCCAGACCTTCAACGTCACCAACCCGGCCGCCATCACCGGCCTGACCGCGCGCCTCATTCGCGACGACGGCGCGGTGGTTTACGTCAACGGCACCGAGGTCGCGCGCGTCAACCTGCCGACCGGCACGATCAGCTACACCACCTCGGCCGTCACGACGATCGGCAGCGCCGACGAGATCACGCCCGTCGAAATCACGATCAATCCTTCCCTGCTCGTTGCGGGGACGAACACCATCGCCGTCGAGATGCACCAGGCCGGCGGCAGCAGCAGCGATCTCAGTTTCGCGCTGGAGCTGCTCGCGACCGACGGAGTGATCGCGCCGAAAATCACCCGCGGACCCTATCTGCAGGTCGGCACGCCCAACAGCGTGATCGTGCGCTGGCGCACGGATACGGCCAGTAACAGCCGCGTGCGCGTCGGCACCGCGTTAGGCGCATTGAACATGGTGTTCGACGATGCAACGCAGACGACCGAGCACATTGTGCAGGTGTCGGGACTCGAGCCTTCGACCCGCTATTACTATTCGGTCGGAACGAGTACGGCGACCATCGTGGGCGACGCGTCGAGTTATTCGTTCCTCACCTCTCCCCCGCGCGGCACGGACGTCAGTACACGCATCTGGGTCCTTGGCGACTCGGGCAGCGGCAGTTCCGGCGCGCGCGCGGTGCGCAATGCGTACTATGCGTACGCCAGCCCGGCCGCGACGAATCTCTGGCTGATGCTCGGCGACAACGCGTATGACAACGGCACCGATGCCGAATATCAGGCCGCGGTGTTCGACATGTATCCGGAAATGCTGCGTGGTTCTGTCCTGTGGCCGACCATCGGCAATCACGAGACCGCGGCCGTCGAGCCGAATTACAGCGCGATGGCGTATTACAGCAATTTCACCCTTCCCACCAAAGGGGAAGCGGGCGGCGTTCCGTCGGGAACGAAGGCGTATTACTCGTTCGATTACGGCCGCGTGCACTTCATCTGTCTCGACTCGATGACCTCCGACCGCTCGCCGAACGGCCCAATGCTGACGTGGCTCAGAAACGATCTCGCGGCGACGAGTCAGCCGTGGATCATCGCCTTCTGGCACCACCCCCCATATTCGAAGGGCTCCCACGATTCCGACATCGAGGGCGAGCTCATTGAGATGCGCGAGAACGCACTGCCGATTCTCGAAGAAGCAGGCGTCGATCTCGTGCTGTCCGGCCACAGTCACGCCTACGAGCGTTCATATCTGCTCGACGGCCACTATGGCTATTCGAATACGTTCACCAGCTCGATGAAAGTCGACGGCACGGACGGCAATTCGCGCGGCGGCGGTGCGTATCAGAAGCCCGGCCTCCGTTCGCATGAGGGCGCGGTTTACGTGGTCTCCGGTTCGGGCGCGATGGCCAGCGGCGGCGCACTGAACCACCCTGCCATGTACATCTCGCTCAACAATCTCGGTTCGCTCGTACTGGACGTGCGCGGCAATACGCTGACCGCGAAGTTCCTGCGCGAGACGGGCGTCATTGCAGACTCGTTCGAGATTCAGAAAGGCAATCGCGCCCCCGCGGCCGCAACGGCATTGACCGCGACGGCGACCTCGGAAACGGCAATCAATCTCGCCTGGACCGATGGCTCGAATAATGAGGACGGCTTCCGCATCGAGCGTTGCACCGGCACCGCCTGCACTTCCTTTACTCAGGTCGGACAGGTTGCCGCAAATTCGACGACGTACAGCGACAGCGCATTGACCGCGGCCACTGTGTATCGCTATCGCGTGCAGGCGTACAACAAGATCGGCGCGACGCCGTCCACAGAGGCCGAAGCGACGACGCTCGGCACCGCGGCCCCGGCAGCTCCGAATCCGCCGACCGGCCTGACCGCATCGGCCGCGTCGACCACGCAGATCAACCTGACCTGGACCGACAATTCGTCCAATGAAGACGGCTTCCGCGTCGAGCGTTGCTCGGGCGCGTCGTGCACGAACTTTACGCAGGTCGCGCAGACGGCCACCAATGTCACGTCGTACAGTGACAGTGGCCTGACCGCGTCGACGCTCTATCGCTATCGCGTGGTCGCGTTCAATGCAGGCGGCGTTTCGGCGACGTCGAGCATTGCCGAGTCGACGACGCAGACCGCTGTCACAGTGCCTGGGGCGCCGGCTGGCGTTACCG
>JALYOB010000049.1 GCA_030857085.1 Acidobacteriota bacterium
ATACCGCCCTGGCAACTCGCTACTCGCCACTCGCTACTTGTCGTCTCGACTTCGGCGGACGGCGTAGTCAACCAGCAGACGAATAAAGCGCAGCGGATGGGCGCGGAGGCTGCCTAGTGCGTGACGCACGGCGGCGCCGCGTTGGTTCTGGCTGGCGTAGCCGAGTGCAAGCGCGAACTGCAGGCTCGCCGCCGCGCGCGTCCGATGGCGCGCGTACGCTGCGGCGGCGGGGTCGCTGAAAAACTTTGCATGCAGCAGCGTCATGTCGCGCTCCATCGCCGCGACGTTCAGATGCATCTGCGCGGAATGCTGGCGATAAAGCGCCAGCGGCTCGTCGACGCGCGCGAGCTTGTACCGCACCGCGATGCGGCAGACAAAGTCGGCATCGGCACTCGTCGAAAGGCGTTCGTCGAAACCGCCGATCGCGTCGAACGCAGAGCGCCGCACGACGCCGGTCATCGTGAGCGGGACAGGAGGCGGCTGCACGTCGAGCGTGTTCCGCAACACGTCAGCGGGATCGGGCGAACGCGCGACGAACATCGGCCGGAGCTCCGCGTCGACGACCTGAATGCCCGAATACACCAGCGCGACGTCGTCGTCACCCAACAGCGGCATCTGCCGCTCGAGTTTCTCCGGCAGCCAGACGTCGTCCGCGTCGAGAAAAGCGATGAATCCGCTGCGCGCCGCGCGTACGCCCGCGTTGCGTGCGCTTGCGACACCGCCATTCTTCTGATGATGGACGCGAATGCGATCGCCGTACGACGCGAGCAGCCCCGCAGTGCCGTCGGTCGAGCCGTCATTGACCACGACGACCTCATGGTTCGTCATCGTCTGCGCGAGCACGCTGTCGATCGCCTGGGCGACGAACCGTTCCCCGTTATAGACGGGGATCACGACGCTGACGAGCGGAGAGCCGTTCACGATGCGCTGCTCTCACCGCCTGCAGACGCCGACGAGGACGTGCGCATGCTCGACTCCTGCGGTCTCGTAGACGAAGTCGTGTTCGCCGGGATGAAACGAGACGCCACGCCACGCGCGCCACAGACCTTCGCGCGCGCCGCGCGGCAGACGCGCCGCCGCTTTCCATGACATCGCGACCAGGCGGGAGCCGAGGGAGCGAGGGATGTCGGGAGCTTCCCAGTAAGGGCAGGGGCGGTGCTCGGCCGAAGGACGCTGGCCATACACGTCGACGCTGCCGAACTGCGACGACAACAGCTCGTGAAATTCGGCCGGCGTGAATTCCTTGACGTGATACGGATTCGTCGGAACGCCATTCACCGGCTTCGTGTGCAACGCATTGGGCGTCGACATGACCAGAACGCCGTCCGGCCGAAGCACGCGATGCAGTTCGCGCAGAAAGTCTTTGTAGTTCGGGATGTGCTCGATGGTCTCGAACGACGTGACCATGTCGAACGAGGCATCACGCACCGGCAGCCGCGTTCCGTCGCTGTTGCAGAACAACGTCCCATCGCCCGGTGCGCACGCCACGAGCGCGTCCCACGAGAGATCGAATCCGATGACCGCACGCGCGCCGCCGCCGCGGAGGATGGGAGCGCCGAAGCCGGTGCCGCATGCGACGTCGAGCACCACTTTTCCGCGAGCCTCTGTGACAGCGAAGTGATAGCGGCTGCGGTGCTCTCCCCACATCGGTGTATCGGGCTGGAGGACACCACGTTCTGCGGCAGGACCAGGAGTCGTCATCGAAAGAGAGGCTCGGAGGCGGCGCGCAGCGTAACGGTTGTCGCGTCTGGACGCAAGCACGCGCGCCGTGAGACGATCCCGCGTCGCAGCGACCCCGCCAGAATGAGCTCTCGCCGAATCTCGTCGTATCGTCCTCCCGCCGCGCTCACCGAATCGGATCTCTCGATGCCGCGCCGGAAACCCCGCTCGCTGAGCAGTTCGGTCGTATTTCGCGCCGCAGCGATCGTCCGGAAAACCGGCCTCGAGCCGCTGCTCCTGCGCTGCATGCTGAAAATGGCGTGGCTCGGATGGCGGATCGCCTACGAGATCAGCTCGATCCGCTTAGGCGCCGAATTCGAGACCGCGACGCGCGGCATCACCGACGATCTTCTCCGCCGCACCGTTCCGCCGAACGGCACGGTCCTCGACCTCGGATGCGGCGCGGGGCGGCTCAGCCGCATGGCTGCGCCGTACAGCGGCACCGTCTACGGCGTCGATACGCTCGCCAGCAACATCGAGCGTGCGCGTTCTCTCGGCGTGCCGCCGAACGTGCAGTACGTCTGCGCCGATGGCCGCGAGGTGCTCGCGCAGCGTGTGTATGACGTCGTTCTTCTCGTGCACGTGCTCGAGCACATCGATGCGCCCGACGAGCTGCTGCGGAGTCTTCGCGAGCGCGCGAAGATCCTCATCGTCGAGGTGCCGAATTTCGAGGCAGACCCGCTCAACTCCGTCCGCGTCGCCCTCGGCTCCCCGTTCTTTGCCGACGCGGATCACGTCCGCGAATACACGCCGCAGATCCTGCGCGCGCAGCTCGAGCGCAATGGACTGCGCGTGACCGAGCTGTTCGTCACCGGCGCGTCGATCGTCGCCGTGGCCGCGGCCTAACGCGAGCGCCGCGCAGCCGAACGAATTGCGTGCATCGCGAGCGCGCGCACGCGCGACGCTGCGAGCGCAGCGGCGAGCGTCGATGTCATGAACACCGCTGCGAGCAACGTCAGCATGCGCGGCGCGGTCGGCGCGTACGGTACGAGCCAGCGCGCCGGAATGGCGACGGCGGCGATGGCGAGCATCGGTGCGAGCATGTCCGCGAGGTACCAGCGCGACGCTTCGCCGCGAAGCATCTCGCGGTGCGCGAGCGGCACGGCTCCGAAGACGTGGAACAGACTGACCGCCGCCCATACCGCTGCGGCGCCGGTGGCGCCATACCGCGGCGCGACGAGAATCAGTGCAGGCACCAGCGCAACCGCGGCGACAGCGTTGGTCTTGGTCATCACCTGCGGTTTGCCCGCCGCCGCGGCCGCATAGCCGGCGATGCTCGCGAGACTGATCAGCGTCGTGCCGCAGACCAGCAGGCTCGCGGTCATGCTCGCATTCGCGGCCACCGAGGCGTTGCGCGTCCAGAGCTGCAGAATCTGCGGAGCGAAACATGCGAGCAGCGCCGCGCCCGGACCGACGAGGACGATCATCGCCTGCGCGGCCGCGTGATACAGCGCGGAGAGCTCCTCGTCATTGCGCGTCTCGATGAGCTGGATGAGACGGGGAAAAAGCGCGGTGTTGATCGGCACCGTCACCAGACCCGGCGCCGACGCGAGCGTTGCGCCGAGCGTGTAGTAGCCGAACGCTGCCAGCGGCAGAATGCCGCTCAGAACGATCTTGTCGACGTGCGAAATGAGCGCGTGCAGAACGAGACTCGACGAGACGCCTGCGGCATACCGCCACTCCGCGCGAAGCACGGCAACATCGAAACGGGGCGTCCGATCTCCTCGCACGGCGCGCCAGGCGTACACCGCCAGGACCGCAGTCAACGAAGCAGCCGCGATGGCCTGCCACGCGAGAAAGATGGTGATGTTCGGCGCGATGAACATCAGCACCCCCACCGCACCAAATCCGCGGATCGTGCCGAATCCCGCCGTCACGGCGTTCATCAACACCTGGCGGTCAAGTCCGAGCAGGACGGCGCGATACATCGCCGCCGGAAAAGCAAAGACGTTCGCGACGGCCATGAGGCGAACGGCGCGCACGACGGTTTCCACCGGCACGCTCGCGGGATGAATCCAGAGACGCGCGATGACTCCTGCGGAGAGGAACATCGCCGCGCCGAGGATGCCGGCGATCACCCAATAAACCACCTCGACGGTCCGCACGAGATTGCGCTGCGCCGTCCGCGAATCAGGCTGCACGGCGAGGCGGGCCATGCTTCGGGTGACGGTCATGCCGAGCCCGAGATCGAAGATCATCATCGTGGTCTGGATGACGGTGAAGATGCCGACCAGCGCGTAGGACTCGATGCCGAGGTACCGCAGGTACACCGGCACGAGCGCGATCGCGAGGAGCGAGGCCCAGGCCGTTCCGGCGAGGTTCGCCACCGCGTTCCAGCGAAGGCGGCTCGCCCCGGCCGTGACGCCCGTCGGCCGCGTCTCTGACATTCGCGCGGACATATATCACACGCTGTTGCGGCGGCTCGTGGAGCCCGCGACGGCACTCGCACAAAGAGAAAGCGGCGACTCGCGTCACGTGCGGCGACCAGAGCGTGTCGTCCAGGCGATACCGCCCTGGCAACTCGCTACTCGCCACTCGCTACTTCTAATTCACCATCTCCTCGCCCGGGATGCGTCCGTCGCGATCGCTCCAGGAGCGGACCATCGACACGTTCTGGAAGCCGCGCGGCAGTTTGAGTCCGCGTTGGGCGCGTTTGCCGACGTACGTCTCCAGATCGGCGCGTTTGAGATTCGTATAGCGCTTGCCCGCGTGGACGACCAGCGTGCCGTCCTTCGGAATGACTGCGGTCGAGACCACCTTCTCCGGCGCGATCGGCGTGCGATGAATCTTGATCGTCTGCACCCCCTTGCCGCGCGCGAGCACCGGCAGCTCCACCGCTTCGAACACGAGCAGCTTTCCTTCCGTCGATGCGGCGGCAATCGAATCGGTCTCGTAACTGGTGATGCGCTGCGGCCGCAGCACCGATGCGCCCTTGCCGACGTTCACGACCGCCTTGCCTGCCTTGAGGCGCGTCATCATGTCTTCGAGACGGGCAATGAAGCCGTAGCCGTCGTCGGTGGTGAGCAGCCAGAGATCGTCCGGATCGCCCATCATCACTGCTACGAACGTAGCACCACCGGGAGGGGCGAGGGAGGACGTGAGCGGCTCGCCGTGCCCCTTCGCCGACGGCAGCTCGTGCGCGGGCAGCGAGTACGTACGGCCGGTCGAATCGAGGAAGACCGCCAACTGATTGCTGCGCCCTTTCGCGGCGTGCAGGAACTGATCGCCCGACTTGTACTGCAGCGCAGTCGGATCGAGGTCGTGTCCCTTGCCCGCGCGCACCCAGCCGCGTTCCGACAGCACGACCGTCACCGGCTCCGAAGGAATGAGCGCGGTCGCGTCCATCGCCTTCGCTGCCTCGCGCTCGACGATCGGGGAGCGGCGTTTGTCGCCGAATTCATTCGCATCCTCGACCAGCTCTTCGCGCACCTTGTTGCGCAGCCGCTGCTTGGATCCGAGGATTTTCTCGAGGTTCGCGCGTTCTTCCTGCAGCTTCTTCTGCTCGCCGCGGATCTGCATCTCCTCGAGCTTGTTGAGGTAGCGGAGGCGCAGCTCGAGAATGTAGTCGGCCTGAATCTCACTCAGGTCGAAGCGCTTCATCAGCACCGGCTTCGGCTCGTCCTCGCGGCGGATGATGCGAATGACCTCGTCGACGTTGAGGTACGCGATCATCAAACCATCGAGGAGATGCAGGCGTGAGTTGACCTGATCGTAGCGATGCTGCAGACGGCGCCGCACCGTTTCGATCCGGAACTCGAGCCACTCGGCAAGGAGGTCGCGCAGGTTGTAGAGGCGCGGCCGGCCGTCGAGGCCGATCATGTTCATGTTGATGCGGTAGCTGCGCTCGAGGTCCGTCGTGGCGAACAGATGCGTCATCAGCTCGTCGAGATCGACGCGGTTCGAGCGCGGCACGATCACGATGCGGGTCGGACTGGTCTGGTCCGACTCGTCGCGCACGTCCTCGACCATCGGCAGCTTCTTGGTCTGCATCTGCTGCGCGATCTGCTGCTGGATCTTGGAGCCCGACACCTGAAACGGCAGTTCGCTGATGACGATCTCGCCATCTTCGATGTCCCACTTTGCGCGCTGCCGCACGCTGCCGTTGCCGCTCTTGTACATGTCGCGGATTTCGGCGAGCGGCGTGATGATCTCGGCGCCGGTCGGAAAGTCGGGACCTTTGATGTGTTTCGTCAGCTGCGCGAGCGTCGCCTCAGGATTGTCGAGCAGCTCGAGACAGGCGTTCACGACCTCGCGTACGTTGTGCGAGGGGATGTCGGTGGCCATGCCGACCGCGATGCCGGATGCGCCGTTGAGCAGGACGTGCGGAAGCCGCGACGGCAGCAGCTTCGGCTCGCGCATCGTGCCGTCGAAGTTCTGTCCCCACTCGACGGTGCCCTGTTCGAGCTCGGACAAAAGCGATTGCGAAAACCTCGCAAGTTTCGCCTCGGTGTACCGCATCGCCGCGAACGACTTCGGATCGTCCGGCGAGCCCCAGTTCCCCTGCCCTTCGATCAGCGGATAGCGCATCGAGAACGGCTGCGCCATCAGCACCATCGCCTCGTAGCAGGCCGAGTCGCCGTGCGGATGGAACTTGCCGATGACGTCACCGACCGTGCGGGCCGATTTCTTCGGCTTGGAAGTGGGGCCGAGGCCGAGCTCGGACATTGCGTAGATGATGCGGCGCTGGACCGGCTTCAGCCCGTCCGCGAGAGCCGGCAGCGCGCGATCGAGAATGACGTACATCGAATAGTCGAGGTACGCCTTGCGCGCGAAATCGCCGACCGGCAGGTTCTCGATGTCGGCAAACGTCGGCGGCGGCGGAGAGTTGAAGCCGAGTTGATTGCTGTTGCGCGGTTTCTTCGTGGCCATTCGTTTCGGTCGCGAAGGGTAACGATTTAGGAGTGCGGTGGCAAAGCCACCGCTCTGGAACGGGGAGGACGCCGAATGCGCCGCCTACGGCACGTAGAGTCGCAGCCAACACGGTGCGCGGCATGACACGTTCGCGAGTCGCGCTCTTCGTGTCATCCCGAGCCGCCGCAGCCGCGCGAAGCGGCGAAGGACGGTCGAGGGATCCCCTGCCGACGGAGCGACTCTCGCGCTGCATGTAGGGGATCCCTCGACCGTCCTGCGGCGCTGGCGCGCCTCCGGCGGCTCGGGATGACACGTTCACGCGTCGTCTACCCCGCGAACGCCACGTTCCCGAGCGACGCGTGCCTCAGATAAAACACCCCCAGCGACGCATCGAACCCCACCTCCGCGTGCGAGAACGACGTCGATAACGCCACCGTCAGCGCGTTCCCCGGAATCCTCTCCAGCACCGATCCACTCCGCATGTTGCGCGAGAGAAAAATCGACAGCTCTTCGTGCGGACGGAACGTCGCACTGCGACCCTCCGCGACATGCATCAGATCGCGCGCGGCCGTGATCGGATCGCCGTTCACCGTCGCCTGCTGCGCGAGTCCGAACGCCAGCGGCTCCTCCAATTCATTGCGCACCGTGAACGCGTCCCGCGCGCCGCCGGCCGCGCCGGAGAACGCTTCGTGCGCGAACGCATACGTCCACCCAGGTTCGGCTGCGGTGAGCGCGTCGAGATGCACGATCGCGCCCGGCTGCACGCGCGCATGCGAGGCGTACAGCATGTAGCTGTCCTGCCACGAGACGGCGTTCACGATGTAGGGAGTGAAGGCGATCCAGACCAGCGGAACTGCGCCCTCGCCTGCGCGCCGCGCGAGCGTCACCTGCTCGCCCGCGGCATAGATGGCCTCGAGCGCGGCCGCGTCGAACTTCAGACTCAGGCGGTAGTCCAAGAACCCCTCTCCGAGGAGAGTCTCCGGGCGTGAGAATCCCTACCCTCGAAACTATCGGAGCGGAAATTCGAAAGAATACGGAACGTGGAGGAACGCTACACCGTCGATCAGCTTGCGCACATGAGCGACGACGAGCTCGTGCGCCGTCAATTCGCGCTGCGCAATCTCAACTGGCTCGGCGCCGTGCTGATTCTTTTTTCGGTCATCCGCTTCGTCGAGTTCGCGGCGAGCGCGGGACACGGCGGCATGGGCTTGCGCGGCCCCTTGCTCGCGTTCAATGAAGTCTTCAACTTCCTCGCCCTGATTGCCGTTGCCGCCGCCCAGCGCCGCCCCCGCTTCCGCCGCGCCGTCCCCGCGATGGTTCTCGGCTACTGTTTCATTCAGTTCTTCTGTGTTGCGCTGCCGCCCACGGATCCGTCGTGGATCTTCGCCTGCTTTCTCTCCCTGCTCTACGCGAAGTTCCGCGTGCGCCGCGGGCAGACGATCGTACTGTTCGCCATCTTCAGTGCCGCCACGATCAGCCTCGCGATCATGACGCGCTTTCCCCGCAGCGAGGGAATGACGCCGCTCGTCGCGGCCGTCACCTCCGTCGCCCTCAGTCATGTCTTTCTGATTGGCGCTGCGGTGCTCCAGATCGTCGGCACGAAGCGAACGCGCCGCGAGATTCTTCGGGAATGGCTCGAGCCGCTGCAGAGCGCGCGCGAGCAGGTCCGCATGCGCGACGAGCTGCGCTACGCACGCGAGCTGCAGCTGGCGATGCTGCCCGATGCGCCGCCGCCGCTCGACTGGCTCGACATCGCCGCGAGCTCGATTCCCGCGGCCGAAGTGGGCGGCGACTATTACGACTTTTTTTCGAGTGAAGACCGCATCGCGATCGTCGCCTGCGATGTTGCCGGACATGGGATGCCGAGCGGTCTCGTGCTCGCGGCGATGCGCGGCGGACTCACGCTGCTGCGCCATTCGATGAACAGCCCCGCCGCGGTGCTCGCGCAGCTGCACGATCTCGTCTCGCACACCAGCCGTCAGCGCCTCCTCGCAACGGCGGCGATGGTGATGATCGATCGCACGGCGCGCGGCGCAACGATCGCCAGCGCAGGACATCCCCCGCTCGTCTTCCGCCACGACGCGACGGCAAGCACAATCGACCTCTATGCCCCGCCGTTAGGCGTGCGACTGCCGGTGCAGATCGAGGAGCGCACGTTCGCATTCGAACCGGGCGACGTGCTCGTGCTGCACAGCGACGGCGTGTATGAAACGCGCAATCCCGCGGGCGAGCAGTACGGTTTAGAACGGCTCACGCAGCTCGTTGCGTCTCACGCAAACGCGGACGCGCCGTCGCTGCGCGACGCGATCCTGCGCGATGTCGATGAGTTTCGCGGAGTGGCGTCGCAAGAGGATGATGTGACGGTGGTCGTGGTGCGGATGCTGTAGCGCGACGAGCCCGCCTCAGGCGACGAATTGAAAATTGAAAATTGAAAATTGAAAGATATGAGCGTTCAGCGCACGTGCAGCACTGATCGGGTCTCCGATTTTTCAATTTTCAATTTTCAATTTTCAATTCGCTTCCCCGATCGTCGCACTCCAAACTACAGAATCTCCGCCTGATTCCCCTCGTCCGTCAGCCACTGCTTGCGATCGCCCGCGCGGTTCTTCGCCAGCAGCATGTCGATCGTCGCCACCGCCGGCTCGGCCTCGGGCAGCGTCAGTCGCACCAGGCGGCGCGTGTTCGGATCCATCGTCGTTTCGCGCAGCTGCGATGGATTCATCTCACCCAGTCCCTTGAAGCGCTGGATGTTCACCTTCCCCTTGATCCCCTCCGCCTCGATGCGCGCGAGGATGCCCTCCCGCTCCGAATCGTCGAGCGCGTAGAACACATGCTTGCCGACGTCGATGCGATAGAGCGGCGGCATGGCCACATACACATGCCCTTCCTCCACCAGCTTGCGGAAGTGGCGGACGAAAAGCGCGCAGAGCAGCGTCGCGATGTGTGCGCCATCCGAGTCGGCGTCCGCAAGGATGCAGATGCGTCCGTACCGCAGTCCGTCCAGCTTCTCCGAACCGGGATCGACGCCGAGGGCGACGGCGATGTCGTGGACTTCCTGGGAGGAGAGAACTTCGTTCGAATCGACTTCCCACGTATTCAGGATCTTGCCGCGGAGCGGCATGATCGCCTGGAACTCGCGGTCGCGCGCCTGCTTGGCCGAACCGCCCGCTGAGTCGCCTTCGACAAGGAACAGCTCCGTGCGCGAGAGATCCTGCGCCGTGCAATCGGCCAGTTTTCCTGGCAATGCAGGGCCGGAGGTGAGCTTCTTCCGCTCGACCTTCTTTCCCTGCTTGAGACGCACCATCGCCTGATTGATGGCGACGTTCGCGATCTTCTCCGCGTCCGCGACGTTGTTGTTCAGCCAGATCGAGAACGCGTCCTGCGTGACGCCGGAGACGAACGCCGACGCCTCGCGCGAGGAAAGACGATCCTTGGTCTGACCGGTGAACTGCGGGTTCGTCATGCGCACCGAGAGAATCGAGCTGCAGCGCGCCCAGACGTCTTCCGGCGCGAGCTTCACGCCGCGCGGCAGGAGATTGCGAAACTCGCAGAACTCGCGAATCGCCTCGGTGAGGCCGGTGCGGAAGCCGTTGACGTGTGTGCCGCCCTGCGCGGTCGGGATGAGATTGACGTAGCTCTCGCCGACGATCTCCCCTTCTTCCGGCAGCCAGACCACCGCCCAGTCGACCTCATGATCCATCCCTTTGAAATGTCCCTTGTACGGCGTCTCCGGAAGAATCGTGGTGCCGGCGAGCTCGGACAGGAGATAGTCGGTGAGCCCGTCTTCGAAATACCACTCCTCGCTTTCCGAGGGATCGAGCTCGCTGATGAAGCGCATGCGCAGCTTCGGCGAGAGCACCGCCTTCGCCCGCATCACATGCTTGAGCCGCGGCACGCTGAACTTCGGCGAGTCGAAAAAGGTCTCGTCCGGCCAGAAGCGCACCGTCGTGCCGGTGTTCCGTTTGCCGACCTGGCCGATGACCTTCAGATCCGACTTTTTCTTGCCGTCGCCGAAGATCATCGTGTACTCGTTGCCGTCCCTCCGCACCCACACCTGGAGTTTCTTCGAAAGGGCGTTCACGACCGAAACGCCTACTCCGTGTAGACCGCCGGAAAAGCGGTAACTCTTATCCGAGAACTTCGCGCCGGCGTGCAGACGGGTGAGGATGACCTCCACCCCCGACACCCCTTCTTTCGCATGTTTGTCGACCGGCATGCCGCGGCCGTTGTCCTGCACCGACAGCGAGCCGTCGTCGTGCAGAGTGACCGTGATTTCGTCCGCAAAACCGGCAATCGCCTCGTCGGCGGAGTTGTCGATGACTTCCTGAGCGAGGTGATTCGGCCGCTCGGTGAGCGTGTACATGCCGGGGCGCTTGCGCACCGGCTCGAGGCCTGTGAGGACTTCAATGGCAGAACTGTCGTAAGTGGTCATGATTGGATCGTTCGAGGCGGCGCGGATTTTAAGGCATGACGCGAATCCGGCGCTGCTTCCGGCCTGCTGCCGCACCGCCATACAGACGGACTTCAGCTACGATGGCAGCAACAAAGGAGGCTGAACATGGTCATCACCACTGCCATCGTTGCTTTTCTCTTTGCCACCGCCACTCCCGCCGCCCTCCCCGTCCATCTCACCGGCGCACCGAAGACGCTTGTCGAACGAGACGGCATTCGCTACCAGATCCAGCGCGACGCCAGCGGCCGGAAGAACCTGCTCGTGAGCAGGGTCGACGGGACGAAGATGACCGACTGCGCGACCTGGGTGGCGATCGTCGAGCACGAGTTCATCTGTTCAGGCACGGGTCAGCAGTGCGGGAGCTACATCAATGTGGCGACCGGCTCCGGCTCGAGCGAGGACGACGGCGAGGCGTGTGTCAACGCAGCCGCGAACGCGTGCGACGGCGTCATCAACGCGGGATGCAATTACATGTACTGCACCGAGATCACCAACGTCGTCTACCACTATTACGGTCAGTCGGGAAACGTCTGCCTCTATTACGACGCCGGCGTCTGTGGCAACAGTCTGGCGTGCCAGTAATCGCCCGGCCGCTACTCCTTGACCAGTTCCACGCGTCGGTTCTGTGCTCGTCCGAGGGGTGTGTCGTTCGATGCGAGCGGCGCACCCGCGCCCATTCCTTTGGCGGTCAGGCGCTCGGCCCCGATGCCGGCGGCGACGATGTAGTTGCGCACCGAGTCGGCGCGCTTCTGTGACAGCGACTGATTGTGCGCGTCGCCGCCGGAGGAGTCGGTGTGGCCTTCGATGGTGATCTTCCAGGCGGCGTTGCTCGTCAGCACCGCCACCACTTTGTCGAGCGTCGGCTTCGACTCCGCACGGATCACATCCGAGTCCGTATCGAAGTTGATCCCGTACAACCGGACCCGCCCCTCTTTCCCGAGCTCGTCGGCGATCCTCTGTTCCGCGCCCCCTTTGCCGGGCGACCAGTGCGGACAGGAGCCGATCTCGTTCGAGACCTTCTTCCCGTTCCACTCGTTCGTCAGCCGCTCGGCGCCTTTGCCGGCCCACACGCCGAGCATCTGACTTCCGTCCGCGGCCATGACCATCAGCGCCGGCCCCTCGTCGTCTTCGCCGCCTTCCTCTTTCCAGGTGAGCTTCATCACCCGTTTCTCGATGCCGCCGGTCAGCAGGCCTCCCTCGTGCTCGTAGCAGCCGGTGATCGCGGTCCCTTCCTGCTGCAGATGAAAGAGGCCGAAGTTCGTTTCATACGTGCCGCTCACGTTCGGCATGGGCGTGTTCGTGACCTGCTTACCGTAGCCGCGGAAATCCATCAGCTCCAGGTAGTCCGGAGCGCCCTGATTGTTCTTCACCGTCAGGCGAATCCAGCGTCCGGCGGACTGCGCAGCAACAGGAAAGCTCTGCTGATCTTTCTGATCGGCGAGCGAGACATCGGCGATTTTCGTGAAGCCGGCGGCAGCTGAGGTATCGGACATCTCCACAGTAATGTCCTTTGCGCCGCGTTTCTCGCCGTCTGCAGAACCGGTGTCGAACTCGAGCCGGTTGAGCAGCGTCTTTTCCGGCAGCTCAATGACGAACGTTTTCGGCGTAATGTCGTTCTGCGGCGAGGCCCAGCCGTAGTCGGGATATTCGTCGATGATCGCCCTCGCCGACCACCCGCCGCCATACTCCGCCGGCGACTGCACGACCAGCGCGCCGGAAGCAAACGAGGTGAGACTCGGCTCCTGCTGCGGACTCGCCGCGCTCGCGACGTTCGAAGTCGTCGCCGATGCCGCAGCGCTCCCGGTCGTCGCCGCTGTCGAAGACATCCCCGGCGCACTGCTCGTCTCTTTCTTTGCACACGACAACACGACGAGGGAGAGCGCGAACGAGAGCAGCAGTTTGTTCATGGTGTCAGTGTACTGCTGGGGCTGGCGGACGGAGTACCTCGGAGTACCTCGGAGTTCCTCGGGTTCCTCGGGTT
>JALYOB010000004.1:0-5773 GCA_030857085.1 Acidobacteriota bacterium
GTTATCGGTTGTCGGTTCTCGGCGAAAAGCAGTTTACCGACAACCGATAACCGACAACCAACAACCGGCGTCAGCCGCGCGCCGCAGCCTGCTCGTCTTCGACCGAGTCGTAATAGTCGAAGTAGCCCTTGCGGTACGTGTAGCCGTACTGATGCAGGTCGAGGTTGTTGAGGAGCGCGCCGAGGACGGGGATGTTGGCCTGGCGCAGACGTTCCGAGGAGCGCTGGACGAGCTCGCGCGGAGTCTGGCCGCCGTGCACCGTCAGCACCACGCCGTCTGCATTCGCGGCGAGCACGATCGCATCAGTCACGGCGAGGACAGGCGGCGAGTCGAAGATCACGAACGCGAACTTGCCGCGCACTTCTTCGATCAGATGCTTCATCCGATCGGACGCGAGCAGCTCCGACGGATTCGGCGGCGTGGGACCGGAGAGCACGACCGAAAGGTTCGGCACTTCGGTCGGCTGGATGATGTCGTCGAGGGGGATGTTCGCGGCGAGGTAGTTCACCAGGCCGAGGTTCATCTTGCCGGTGAAGACCTTCTGGATGCGGGGGCGGCGGAGGTCGGCGTCGACGAGCAGCACCGGACGCCCCATCTGCGCGAGCACGGTCGCGAGATTCACCGACGTGGTCGTCTTTCCTTCGCGCGCGAAGGACGATGTGATGACGATGACTTTCGGCGAGCTCGCGGAGGCGAGCAGCAGCGACGTGCGGAACGCGCGATATGACTCCGCGACCGGCGAACGGGCGTCGGTGTGCGGAATCAGTTCGATGCCCGGTGTGCCATCGCGTTCGACCGCGCGCAGGCGCGGCGTGGCGCGGCCGTGGCCCGATCCATAGCCGTACTGCTTCGCGCTCGTCGATGCTTCCGACGGAATGACGCCGAGCGATGCATAGCCGGTGACGCGCTCGAGCTCTTCCGGATTCTTCACCGAGCGATCCATGTACTCGAGGAAGAAGATCGCGGCGAAGCCGAGGATCAGGCCGAGCGGAAATGCGCTCTGCATGTTCTTGCGCATCGAGAGATTGAAGCGGCCGCCCGGAAGCGGCGCGTGATCGACCCAATGCACGTTGGACGACGCGTTGCCGCGCAGACGTGCGGCAACTTCGGTTTCACTCAGCTGCTTCTGCAGCGTGGCGAGGAGACCCTGTTTGGTCTCGACGTTCATGCGCAGATCCATGTAGCGGGCGGCGTCGGTGTTGAGCTTCTGCGCTTCGCCGCGCTGCTGCGCGTACGCACCGCGCGTGGCGCTCTCGCGCGAGGAGGCGGCCGCAAAGTCGGCGCGCGCTGCTTCGAGTTTCTTCTGATACGCCTGCTGCACGGCGGTCGTGCGCGAGCTGCGCGTTTTCTCGATCTGTCCCGCGAGCGACTTCATCACCGGATGGCCTTCGAGATATTGCGCGCGCTTTTCGGAGTATTCGCGCTGCAGGCGCTGCAACTCGTCCGTCAACCGCAGCACGAGCGGATCATCCGAGGCCACCGCCTCGGCCGACGTGCGCTGCAATGCGTTGTACGTGGCTTGTTTGTCGTAGACGGCGTTCTGCGCTGCGGTGACGTCGGTGTTGAGCTGCTCGAGGCGCTGCATCACGACGTTGTCGTTGCTCGACTCGCCGACCGAAACGATGTTGTGGCTGCGCGCGTACGACTGCAGTTCCTGACGGCTGGCCTCGAGATCGGCCTGCACGGTCGTGATCTGGCGCGTCAGAAACTCGCTGGCCTGCTGCACCGCGTCGAGTTTCTTCGCGATGTTCATGCGCATGAACGAATCGCCCCACGCCTCGGCTACTTTCTGCGCGAGCTGCGGCGTCGTTCCGACGTACGAGACTTCGACCAGCGACGTGTTGCGCACCGGCACGATGTCGATGCCGCCGAGGAGCGAGGCGGCGATGCCTTCCTTGATCGACTGCAGCTCTTTCTTCGTCTTGCCGGCCACGCCGGGCGGATAGAGCTCCGGCTCGTTGTAGAGCTTGTGGTCATCGACCACGCGCATCGCGAGGCCGCGGCTCTTGAGCAGCACGTACTGGGTCTGCAGGAACTCCTGATCGGAGGCGGCGATGCCGAAGAGATCTTCGACAGTCACCGCGTTCGACTCACGCTCGATCTGGATCTGAATGGTCGAGCGATACAGCGGCTTCGAGAAATAGCTCGCCAGGAACGTTCCCAGCATCACGACCGCGAAGATTGCGAGCGCGACCTTCCACCGCTTCCGGATGACGTTCCAGTAGTGGGAAAGGTGGATGTCCTGTTGAGTCTCGGTCAGATCCATCGAATGTCAGCGATCAGAATATCGATTCATCGAGCCAGACGGTATCGTTGTCCCGCAGGACGAAGTCCGGCTTGCGTCCGCGGATGATGTCCATGAACTTCACCTTCATCGTACGCGACTTGCCGTTCTCCACGCGCGTGATGAGGGCGGTTCGCGAGGCGCGGTCGGTCGGGCCGCCCGCGTCGGTGATCGCCTGCAGCAGCGTGGGAGTCTGCGAGCTGCGGAACTGCACTTTGCCCGGCTTCATGACTTCGCCGCCGACGTAGATCGTGAGAGGCGTGTCGACCGGAACGTTGACGAGGTCGTTCGGCGAGAGGGGGATGTTCATGTCGGGGTTGCCGTTGACGAGAAGCTCGTCGACAGGAACCGCGACCTGCTCGGTGATGCCGTTCGCGCCGGTGCGGAGGACGTACAGCTCTTTGCCGTGCGTCGGCGCGAGGCCACCCGCCTGGGTGATGGCCTGAAGCAGAGTGGTGTTGCCGGTGGCGCTGATGAGGCCGGGACGGACGACCGCGCCAACGACCGAAATCGGCTTACTGGCGAACTCGGCCACGCGCACACGCACCGTTGCTTTGGCGAGATAGTTCGACTCGAGCAGACCCTTGAGACGCGCTTCGATCTGCGTGGCCGTGAGGCCGGCGACCTGAACTTTTTCCAGCACGTTCAGCACGATCGTCCCGTCTTCAGCGACGGGAAAGCGGCCGGCGATGGTCTGATCTTCGAGCACGTTCACTTCGATGACGTCGCGCGGTCCGACCGGCGCGTCCGAAGACAGGATGGGCAAATCCTGAGCCGCAACCGTGGCGGCGAGGGCGATGAGAGCGACGAACAAGAATGCAAAACGCTTCATTTTTTCCCCCAGAGAAGGCGCAATGCCACAACCTTCCGATGAAAGGCCGCAGCGGTACGGGCTCACTCCTGACTTGTTTGGACCGATCTCACCATATCGCTCTCCATGTGACGCCCGCGGTGCCGGCCGTGTGATCGCGCCGTGAAAACTCGCCTTGGGACGTCTTGTTATTTGGAAGAACGACTACGGCGTAAACGACAAATGGAGCACGTACCGTATTCCTGAGTCAGTGTCGCCTTCAAGCGTGGAATCACGCTCGTACCAGCCCGCATCGACTCCGAAGCTGAGCTTTCTGAGCGCGTAGGTGAAGCCGATGCTGGAGAAGGAAATCGTGTCTCTGCGAGTCTGGCCGCGGAATGCCTGATCGTAGTCATTGCGCTGCCCGGCGGTGTTCGCGCGCAGCGTCAGCCGCCGTGTCGCCTGGTAATCGACGCCCACGGAAGCGGAGTCGGAAATGTAGTAGTTGTTTTCCGCGAAAATCGAGAAGCCGACGTCGCGTCCGGCCGCGGCGCTGTAGGTCCAGCGGCCATTCGAGCGCGTTCCGGCGAGATTGCCGATCAAGCCGCTGAAGTCTCTCTGCGTCGGATCTTCGAAGTCGAGCTTCGCCGGTCCGATTTCGAGCCGCAATTCGCTGCGGCCGCTGTCGAAGCGGAAGCCGGTGCCGACCCAGCGCCGCGTACTGTCTTTGTACGTCGCGTTGCGGAATCCGTAGTTGCTCCCCTCGGCCGCAATGAAGAGCGACGTCAGCGGAAACGTCTTGTGCACGAACGCCACGCGGCCATTGCGCTCGCTCCGGTCGAGCAGCGCGAGCGGAACGTTGCCCGGTCCGAAACGGTCGCCGGGGAAGCTCGTGTCGCGATAACGGGCGCTGAACTGCGCGCTCGTCCGGCTCGAGTATTTGAATTCGCCCGCGACGCCGGTTTCGTCTTCACGCGTTTCGGCGAGCTGATTCACGGAAACGTTCGCGCGCAATTGATCGGCGCGCTGCGTGTAGCCGTTGAGGTAGAGGTGATTGAGGAGGAAGTGGACGTCGGCGCGCGCGAGATAGTCGAAGCGATTCTGGCGCTGCCCCGCGGAGAAGATGTTGTAGCCCGGCGTCAATGAGGCGCCGAGGACGATCTTGCGGTGGGGAACGAAATAGAGACGCTGCGGCGCTTCGACGCGGAACGACAGACCGCCTTCTGTATCGCCCGTCGGCACATACGCCGATTCGGTGTACCCCGCGTCGGCAATGCGGAAGCGCGACAGCCAGTAGACGCGGCCGGAGTGGAAGTTCGCCTTCTGCAGGTCGCCGGCGAGTTCTTTGGCGCGGCTGATGTCGGGATCGCGATCCCGCAGCGTATCGCCCTGCGGTGGTTGTTGCTGTGCAGCCGCCGTCAAAGACACTACGGCCGCAACGAGGATTCCGATGACGCGCTGACTCGCTCCTCCCACTGTCCCTCCGCCGCTAAACGCTGAAGCCGGGGGAGTTTAGCATGGGGCCGCTTACAATACCGGCCAAATGCCCTACAAACGGCGCATCACGACTGCCGAACGCGGTTGTCTCGCGCTCTTTTTTCTGTGGCTGTTCTGGCTTCCGCTGCCATACGGCTCGAACGTCCCGCGCGCGTTCCTGCCGCTCATTGCGGTACCGTTGTTCCTTTGTGCGGCAGTTGCTGCGATCCGTCTCTACGCGATGCGCGAACGCGACTCGCTTCTGCAGCCGACGCGCCCGTGGCGCATCTGGAGTTGCGGCGGCGCGCTGCTTCTATTGACCGCGATTCTGCAGCTCATTCCGTTCAATGCATCGCTGCTGGAGTTTCTCTCGCCCGACTCCTCGGTGATCTGGCGCGATGCCTCGCGGGTGGCAACGCTCGCGGGCGTTTCGACGGCCAACCTGCATCCGGTGAGCGTCGATCCGCGCGCGACCACATTCGAGTTCTTTCGCATCGCCGCAATCCTCGCGTCGTTCCTCCTCGCGGCGCTGCTGATCCGCACGCCCGCGCGGCGCATTGCCCTCGCCTCCACGCTGTGCGGCGCGGCGTTGTTCGAGGCGCTCTACGGCCTGCGCGAGGCCGCACTGGAGCGTTACGAGATCTGGGGCTGGAAGAACACGCTCATCCTCGATCGCGTGACCGGCACCTTCGTCAATCCGAACCATTTCGCGCATTACGTCGCGATCGTGCTGCCGATGTCGCTGTTTCTGATCGCCGTCGCCTGGCGCGACGCCGGGCCGCCGGATGTGCCGCTGCCGCGCCGCTTCGCGTCACTCCTCGAGCACAACGCATTACAGGTCGGCTTCGCGTCGGTCGCCGCCGTCGCATGCGTGACGTCGATTCTGCTCGCGCAGTCGCGCGGCGCATTGCTCGCCACGGGCGCAGGCACGATGGCGGTCGCCGCAATGCTGCCGGGGCGGCGCGTCGGACGGATCGCGTTCAGCGCAATCGCCGGCGCGGCGCTGCTCACCGCGTTCATTCTCTTCCTCGGGCCGCAGCGGACGGTCGGCCGCTTCGTGCCGAATGCGTTCGAGCGGGAGACGTTCGTCGGACGCCGCATCGGCATCGTCGCAGCCGCAGATCTCTGGGGACGTTTTTCGATTCTCGGCAGCGGGCTCGGCACGTTCGAGCGCGTCGTTTCGATGGAGCAGCGGCAGGATCTCGAGAAGATCTATCACCACG
>JALYOB010000004.1:5783-20232 GCA_030857085.1 Acidobacteriota bacterium
GCCTCGTGCTCGTCGCCGCCCTCGTCTCTTTCCTCGGCACCGAGCGCACGATCCGCCGCTTCGTGGCCAGCGACACGGAGGTCACGCTCGTCGGGCGGCGCATCGCCATCAACGCGGCCGTGGGCGTGTGGCAGCGCTTCTCGATCTTCGGCAGCGGCATCGGCACGTTCGATCGCGTGGTGTCGATGGAGCAACGCGGCGAGCCGGAGAAGATCTATCACCACGCGCACAACGACTACATGGAGATCGGCGCGACCGGCGGCACGCTCGGATTCATGATCGTCTTCGTCGCGCTCCTCGGCGGTTACGTCGCGCTCGTGCGCATGACGTTCTCGGCGCGGGCGCAGGAGTTGTCATGGCGCCGCCGCGCCTTTCAAACCGCGGCGCTCGCGAGTCTCACCATCGCCATGGTGCACGCGCTGTTCGACTTCAACTTCTTCATTCCATCGAATCCGGCGACGCTCGCCGCGATGTGCGGCGCCGCGGTCGCGACGCTCGATCACGACAGACGCACGCGCCGCTGAATGCCGTTCCGCGTGCGCGGATTCACGAGCCGGATTTCGGTGCGATGCGGCCCCGGCGCGGCTTCGACGTCGAAGACGCGGGAGGGATTCACGTCGCCTTCCGCCGTCAACGCATCGTCGACGTAGATCTCGACGTACGGCGGCACTTCGTCCGATTGCGAAATCGACGCGGCGACGTGCAGTGGCCCGTCGTGCTGTTGATACACGCTCGTGCAGAGCTCATTCGCGCCGCAGGTGTTCATCCACCCTTGCTGCGGCTCGCGCTGCGTGAATGCGGCGCGAGCGCGATACGCCGCTGCCGATGCGGCATTGCCGCTTCGTTCGTCGTGCGCGGCGCGCGCGAGGTAATACGGCACCCATTCTTTCGCGCCGCTGACGGCGGTCGTCATCTCGATGCGCGTTGCCGCCACGATGTTGCCCATCGCGAGCGCGAGCCGCGCGCGGGTCGCATCGGAAAGCGGGCCACGCGTTTCGACGAATGGCTCGAGTCCGCCGAGGGGCTGCAGCTGATGTTCGATCGCAAAGGTGGCCAATGACTCGATGCGGCCGCTCGTGGCCTGCGCGTCGAACGCGCGGCGATCGAGCTCCTGCAGGATTGCCTGCGCGAGCGGAATGTCGCGCGTGTCGAGCGGCGATGGCAGCATGTCGATCATCTCGCTCGCGGCAAGCGTCGCCCGCTTCTGTTCGAACAGACGCAAACGTGCGGCGCGGATCGATTCGCGCAGTTCGCGGTAGTCCTGAAAACGTCCGTGGAGCACAGCCAGATCGCGCAGTTGCGTGAGCGCGGTCATCGTCGGCGGCGCGACGCGGCGCAGATACGCAAAGTCCCGCGTGAGCTGCCACAGCGGCTGATGCATCGAGGTGAAGACCGACGGATCGCGCATCAGTCGTGCGGCCACGTCGAGCACCGCTTTGCGATCGCGCGGGTCGAGCTCGTACCAGTGAAAGAGCCCGCCGCGCACGAATCCGGCGGCGGTGTTCGGACGCTCCGGTGCGAGATTTTCGGCCAGCGCGTAACTCGCGCGCCACAGATCGCGGCGGCGCGGCACCTCGGCATCGAGCGCGCGATCGGCAAGTGCGCTCGCCGCCAGCCAGTCGGCAGGACGGCGCGAGATCCATCGCGCGAGTTCGACCGGATCTTCGGGCCGCCGCTCGTCGCGCGCGAGATCGAGGTTGAAAAAGAAGAGAAGAAGCAGAAGAGCAGAAGTGGCCGAAATCGCGCCGAGGAGAAGCTGACCGGTGTGACGAGTCGTCATTGCGCGGCCTCCGTGAGCACGCGCTCCCACGCCGCGAATGCATGCTGCGGCGCGAAGCGCGCGAGATACAGCTCGCGTCCGCGCCGCCCCATTTCCGCCGCGGCAGCAGGATCGCTTGCGAGTTGCGCGATCGCGCGCGTCAATCCTTCGACGTCGCCCGGCTGCACGACCACGCCGCAACGATGTTCTTCGATGATGCGAGCGAGCTCGCCATCGCGCGCGCCGATGAAGATCGCCGGCCGCGCAACCGCGAGAATGCCGTAGAACTTGCTCGGCACGATCAGCCCTTCGAGCGCGGGCTGGAGCGAGACGAGATGCGCATCGACGGCTGACAGGCTCGCGCTCAGCTGCTCGCGCGCGACGTACGGACGGAACTCCGCATTCGCGCCCGCAGCGCGTTTCACCGCCTCGAGCTGCGCGCCGCCGCCGGTGAAGACGAAGCGGACGTGCGGCAACGCGCGCATCGCGCCGAGGATGGTTTCGAATTCGTGCGCGCGTCCGAGGTTGCCGGAGTAGCCGACCGAGAAATGCGAGTCGGTGCGCGGCAGCGGCGCGAGCGCGGCGTCGGCCCAGTTGTGAATCACCGTCGGACGCGGAACGCGCGCGGCCATCAGATCGCCGAGGACGACGTTCGCACGCGCGCGGCGAAGCGACCAGTCGCGGAGGCGGCGCAGAAAACGAGGCGCGCGAATGCCGAGCGATTCAGCCACTTCGGGGAAAAGATCCTGAACCCAGTTCACCACCCGCTTCGAAGCCAGCGCGGCCACGACCGAGATGAGAGGCGGATCGGTCATCGCGATCACGATCGCGTTCCGCTCGCGGCGCATGGCGAAGAACGCGCTCGCGTAGAACGTCACGTAGTCGAGCGCGCGGCCCCACAAACCGCCGCGGCCGAAGCGTGTCGACCAGACCCGTTCCACCCGCACGCCGCGGATGATTTCGCTCTCCAGCCGCGCACGCGGATCGTCATATCGTTGACGGCTGGTGATCGCGGCCACGTCCCATCCGCGCGAGGCGAGATGAAACGCGAGGTCCGACACAATCTGACTTGTTGCAGAATGGTCTGGATGGAAGTAACGATTCACGAAGACGGCTCGCACGCATGATCATTTTAGGGATTAACGCGCATCACGCGGATGCTTCCGCTGCAATCGTGGTCGACGGCAAGCTCGTCGCGGCCGCGGAAGAAGAACGTTTCCGCCGCATCAAGCACTGGGCCGGCTTCCCGAGCGCGGCCATCGAATACTGCCTCCGCGAGGCAGGCGTTTCGCTCAACGAGGTCGATCACGTCGCCGTGAATCGCGATCCGAACGCACGCATGCTGCAGCGCGTGAAGTTCATGATCAAAAACCGGCCGTCGATGAGCGCGATCAAGCGGCGGCTCGAGAATCGCGGCAAGATTCGCGATCTGCGCACCGAGCTGGTGGAGACGTTCAAGCTCGACTCGCTGAAGCCGAAGCTGCATCACGTCGAGCACCACCGCGCGCATCTCGCGTCGTCGTTCTTCGTGGCGCCATTCGAAGAGGCGGCGGTCTTGTCGATCGACGGCTTCGGCGATTTCGTCAGCTCGATGTGGGGTGTCGCCCGCGGCAATCACATCGACGTCCTGGGCGAAGTCGGTTTCCCGCACTCCCTCGGCATCTTCTACACCGCCATGACGCAGTACCTCGGCTTCCCGCATTACGGCGACGAGTACAAAGTGATGGGACTCGCGCCGTACGGCAAGCCGGCGTTCATGAAGGAGATGCGCGACATCGTGCAGGTCGGCGGCGGCCGCTTCGCCCTCAATCTCGATTACTTCACGCATCACACCCTCGGCCTGGACATGGTGTGGCAGGGCGGCTCGCCGGTCATCGGGCCGGTGTATTCGCCGAAGCTGATCGAGAAGCTCGGTCCGATGCGCGCGGCTGCCGATCCGATGGAGCAGCGGCACAAGGATCTCGCGGCATCGATGCAGGCGATGTTCGAAGAGGCCTATTTCGAGCTCGCGAATTCACTGCAGAAACAGACGGGGATGAAGACGCTCTGTCTCGCCGGCGGCTGCGGCTACAACAGCGTGGCGAACGGCCTGGTGTTCGATCGCTCGCCGTATCGCGAGCTGTACATTCAGGCCGCCGCGGGCGATGCGGGCGGCGCGATCGGTGCGGCGTACTGGGTTTACAACGAAGAGCTGCGCAATCCCCGCTCGTTCGTGATGGATCACGCGTACTGGGGTCCGGAGTACGACGCGGGCGCGGTCGACAAGGCGGTGTTCGCGCGCCGGCAGGATCTCGAGGAGGCCGGCTGCGTGATGCATCGCGTGCGCAACGAACGCGAGCTCTGCATGCGCACCGCGGAGCAGATCGCGGCCGGAAATGTCGTGGGGTGGTTCCAGGGGCGGATGGAGTGGGGGCCGCGCGCGCTCGGCAATCGATCCATCGTCTGCGACCCGCGCCGCGCCGACATGAAGGACATCCTCAATCACAAGATCAAACGCCGCGAGTCGTTCCGCCCGTTCGCCCCGTCCGTGATTCGCGAGGCGGTGGGCGAGTGGTTCGAGACCGACTACGACGTGCCGTTCATGCTGCAGGTCTACCAGATTCGCGAAGAGAAACGCGCGCAGGTTCCCGCCGTGACTCACGTGAACGGGTCCGGACGCCTGCAGTCGGTGAGCGAAGCGCAGAACCCCCGCTACTACCACCTCATCGAAGCCTTCCGCGACCTGACCCAGGTGCCGCTCGTGCTCAATACATCGTTCAACGAGAACGAGCCGGTGGTGAACAATCCCCACGAGGCGCTGGATTGCTTTCTCCGGACGAAGATGGATCTGCTGGTGATGGGGGATTTGATGGTTCAGCGAGTTTGATTCGGTCGTCGCGGGGCAGAATTGAAAATTGAAAATTGAAAATTGAAAGGCCGGAGCGCAACACACGCATCGTGTGCTGCCGATTTTTCAATTTTCAATTTTCAATTTTCAATTCACGCGGCTGAACAACCGCCGCCCCATCTCACGAGACAGCATCAACTCGGCCACAAACCTTTCCCACGCATACCGCAGCCCCGCGCGGCCGTCGAGAATCAGGCCGTTCACGAACAAGGTGTGCACGAGCACTGCGAATGGCGCGACGACGATCAGTTTGCGGATGCGGCCGGCGAGGGAGAGGGTGCGCGGGTCGGCGGTGCGCAGTTTCTCGGCTTCCTGGCGCATGTACTTTTTCTGGCGCTCGAGGAAGCGCGCGAAGCTCTTGCGGTCGTCGTGAATGATCTTCGTGCGCAGCTCGCCCGTCCCGCCTTCGACCAGTACGCGATGGGCGTGGCCGTCCTGCCAGATGCGTGCGGAGTCGCGATGCAGCAGGACGACACGCGGCGGGTAGAGCGATGCGCGCAATGGGCGTCCGTTTACCGCGTACTTGAATGCGCCGCGATACGCGCGGATGTTCGGCGGCGGCTCGAGCGTGCGGAGCTCTTCGACGAATTCAGGGGGCACGAAGTAGTCGGCGTCGAGCAGCAATACCCACGGCGTGCGGATCTGCTGGAGTCCGTAGTTGCTCTGATCCGCGAGCGTGTCGATGGTGCGCTGGAAGACGCGCACGTTCGGGAACTGACGGGCGATGTCGAGCGTGGCGTCGGTCGAGTAGCTGTCGACGAGCACGACGTCGTTGGCCCACGCCAGCTGCGCGAGCGTGCGTCCGATGTTCGCCTCTTCGTCGCGGGCGAGGATCAGCGGCGTGATTTGCTCGAGCATGCGCGGTAAGTCTGCTCCATCTGTTCGGCGACGCGCGACCAGGTGAATCGCGACTCGACCAGTCTGCGTCCGTTTGCTCCCATGCGCGAGCGGCGTGCGGGATCGGCGAGCAGCGCCGCGATGTGTTCGAGTCCGACCACGCCCGCATCGGCATTCGCCACTTCGTCCGCCAGTCCCACGCCGGCCGAGAGCACGACCGGCGTCTCCATCGCCAGCGCTTCGAGCACCGCGTTGCCGAAGTTTTCGGAGGTGGAGGCGAGCACGAACAGCGTCGCGCGCGCCATCAGTTCGTCTTTCGCGCGGCCGTAGACCGGTCCGGCGAATTCGACGCGGTTCGCGACGCCGAGTCGCTCCGCCTGCGCACGCAACGTGGAGGTCAGTCCTTCTTCGTCATTGCCGGCGACGACGAATCGCACATGCGGCAGCGAGGGGAGGACGTCGATCACGCGATCGAGCCCTTTCTTCCAGTTCACGCGGCCGAGGAAGAGGAGCGTGTTTTCGTCGCGGGCGACGTCGGGACGTGGAGCGATGTCGACGCCGTTCGGAACGACGGCCGGCGAAGGCAGCGGCAGGCCGACGCGTTTGGCGTCCTCCCATTCGAGCTGCGAGGTGAAGTGAATCGCTGCCGCGCCGCGAAAGCTGCGCGTCTCGAACGCGCGAATCCAGAGCGTTTTCACGGCGCGGCTTTTCTGCTGAATGAGCTCCGGCACGAGCATGCCGCGCGGCGAGATGACGTACGGAACGTTCGCTTTGCGCGCCGCTTTCGTGGCGGCAATGCCGGGCCACAGATACACCGCGTGGCTGTGCATCACGTCGTACTGCTGCATGTCCGCAGCGAACGCTTTGCGCATTTCCGGAGACCAGTAGAGACGGCGAAATGGACTGGGGTAGTAGCGCACGCGGACGCCGTCGAGATTCACAGGCGTCGCGACCGGAACGTCGAGCGTGCGATCGCCGTCGACGTTCGTGGTGATGACGTCCACTTCGTGTCCGCGCGCGACGAGCGCTTTGCAGAGCCCGTGCACCGCGACGATCGGTCCGCCGTACCGCCGCGCGGGGAGATACGTCGGGACGACGTGCAGGATGCGCATTGCGTCAGGCCATCGAAGGCAGCGGACGTAACCCGCCAGGACGCCTCGCCGCCTCGGCCGTCGCGAGCTCCTGCGCTCTCTTCTCCGCCGCCGCGACCCGCTCGTCGAGGGCCGCGCTGGCAAAGAGGCAGCCGACATAGAAGCCGGCCGTGAGCGCGAGGACGGCATCGGTGTATGCCTGCGCCGAGGCGATGAAGCCGGCGACATTCGCAGTGACCATCGCAAAGAGCGTCACGCGCAGAAACTGCGACGAGCCGTGCACGTCAGGAACGGCGGTGAGTCGCAGCAGCAGTCGGATGACCACCCACGCGATGACCATCAACGCGAGAATGCCCGGCAATCCGACTTCGACGGCGAGCTTGCCGAGACCACCTTCCTGCCAGCCGATGTTCTCACCGAGCGGGCGATTGTCGAGGAGGTGATAGACGCCCTGGGTCGCGCTGCCGAGGCCCGCGCCCATGAGGCCGAACTGCGCGAAGGTTTCGAACGCGCCGCCTTCGAGTCGCTGTGCGAGCTCGCGTTCTGAGGTCTTCGCGCCATGCGTGTACGCGCTCGCGTTTTCGTCGGTCGCGAGCCGGCGTACGACCAGACCGAGCGTGAGCAGCACCATCACGAACGCGATCACCTGTGAGAGCCGCAGGCGCCGCACGTAGCGCCAGAGAAACGCGGCGCAGAAGACGACCACGAAGTAGATCGCTTTGCGGCGTCCCGAGATCATGCAGTTCAGAAAACCCCACGCGGCGACGCTGCCCCAGAGGAGCATCCGCTTGCCGGAGCCGTAGCGCAGCGTCATGGCGATGGCGATGGCGGTGAGCGTCGAGGCGTGCCACGCCATGATGTCGGGCCCGCGATAGAAGCCGGAGAGAAGGCGGATCTGAATGCCGGGGAGATGGCGGATGTAGTCGCCCTCGAACCCGACCATGCCGAGAATGCGGAGCGGCACACGCAGATACTCGAGAACCGTTCCGATCAGCGCGACCGACGTCACGGCCGAATAGATCAGAAAGTAGCGGTCCATCATCTCTTCGCGCTGCAGCCACGCGTAGCCGAGGAGCGCTGCGATGAGCGGCACGCAATAGGTGAGGAGACTCACCGCGGGCGCCTTCCACTTGTCGAATCCGAAGTTCAAGACGCCGTTCATCGCCGCGACGATGAGGATGAAGATGAACGCGAAGATGGCTGCGTAAATCGCCGAGAAGCGCCGCCCGAATTCGTTCAGGTGCGCGAGCATCGAGTTGCGCGCGGAGAAGAGAATCGCCACGTAGAGCACGATGACCGCGAACGAGATCGCGACCGGCGCGCCCGGCGTGAGCTTGCGCACCTAATCCTGCATCGCGCCGCAAAGAATGACGAGCAGCCACCCGCGCCGCCAGTCGACGAGCGCGAACGACGCCGCGGCGCCGAGGAATGCGAGATAGAAGGCGAGAGCCATGAGTGGTTGTCGGTTGCTGGTTGTCGGTTCTCGGTTGTCCGTTGTCGGTTACGTGCCTTGCCGGGAACCGACAACCGGCAACCGACAACTATTCCGCACGAAACGCGGCAATGAGACCACGAACCTCCCCAACCACCTTCGCCGGAATCGCCCACGGATGCGTCAGATGAAACCTCGTGAGCACGTTTTTCCTCAGGCGCCGGGCGACGTAGGGCCAGAAGTGGGGGATGTGTTTGCGCGCAAAGTAGTAGTCGCCCATCGAATGGACGGGGGAGGTGCTGGTGCGGTGATCGCCCCAGGTGCGGACGCCGCCGCCGGGCGCTTTCAGATGGCGAATGGACGCGGCCGGCTCGTAGCGGATGCGGCCACCGGCGGCGACGATGCGCAGCGCGAGATCGGTCTCGAAGCGATAGGCGACGGCGGTGTAGTGCTCGTCAAAGCCGCCGATGTCGAGGATGCGCTCGCAATCGACGGAGAGATTGCCGGCCATCACGTTCTGCACGTCGCAGGCGGTGTCGTGCGTGAAGCGGAACTCGAGATCGCGCACCGCGCCGCGGCGCAGCGTCGCCTCGTCGAAATGCGCGGGCTCTTCGCCCGGCTGCAACACCTGGCCGACCACCGCCCACACGCCCGGCTCGCGGAGCGCGTTCGCATGCGCGGCGACGAGCTGCGGCGCAGGGATGATGTCGTCGTCGAGAAAGAGGACGTGCGTGCTGCGCGCTTCGCGCAGAGCCGTATTCATCGCGCCGGGGATCGTCGGCTTCGGCAGTCGAATCAGCCGGATTGCGCCGTTCTCTTCGAATGCACGCAGTCGGGCGGCGACCTGCGGCGGATGCGACGGCGTCTGGTCGACGATCACGATCTCCGATGCGCGGACCTCGAGCGCAACAAGCAGCTCGATCGTCTCGCAGAGCACCGCGCCGCGCTCGTACGTCGGAATGGCAATGGTCAACATGTTGACCGCAGCGCCTCCACCACCCCTTCCACCCCGCGGGTGTAATCCCAGGTGGAGATGATCTCGCGCGAGCGCTCGCTCATCCGCGTGCGCAGCTCGGGAGTTCCGGCGAGCGTATCGAGCTCCGACGCGAGCGTGCCGACGTCGCCGGCGCTGAAGATGAAACCGTTGTCGCCGTGACGCACGATGTCGCCGACCGGCCCGCAGCGATCGGTGATCACGATCGGCAGGCCGCAGGCCATGGCCTCGTTCACCACCGTCGCGCGCGGATCGTCGAGTGACGGCAGCACGAACACGTCCGCCATTGCATAGTGTTTTGGCAGATCCGTCTGATTGATGAAGCCCGCGAAATGCGCGGCCAGATTGCGTTCGCGCGCGAAGCGTTCAAGCGGCTCGCGCAGCTCGCCGTCGCCGAGAAAGAGCACGGCGGTGCGATCGCGATGCTGCATCGCGTCGACCGCGCGCAGCAGCGTCATCGGATCTTTGCGCGGCAGCAGCTTCGCCGCGAACACGATCAGCATCTGGTCGTCGCGAATCGAGAAGCGGGCGCGCAAGGCGGAACGTTCGCCGGGCGCGAAGCGGCTCGCGTGGATGAAGCGATCGTTGTCGATCGCCCACGGCACGAGAAAGAAGCGGCGTTCCTCGGCACCGTAATGGCGGTAGTAATCGCCATTGAGTTTGCCGCTGACGAGAAACGCATCGGTGGAGCCGACGATCGCACGCATCATCGCGTCGCGCGCGAGCCGCGGCGGCGGAAGGAAACTGCTGTCGCCGAACATCAATATCGGCGTGCCGCTCATCCGGCATGCGGCCATGCCGAGGAGCGAGCTGATGGTGCCCCAGCCGAGGAAGAAGATGACGGCGTCGTAGCGGCCGAAGGCGAGCTTCGTCACGATCGAAGGATTGATGCGCCGCGAGTAGCCTTCACCGGAGCCGAAATTGCGCAGGAATTCGGAGTGATAGCCGCTGAGGAGATCGAGATCCCACCGCAACGTCGTCTGCATCTCCGTGTCGCGATAGACCTCCGCGCCGTCGCGCGCGCAGAACAACACCGTCAGGTCGATGTCCGGATGCGCGGCGAGCAGGCGGAAGAACGGCGCCTGATACTGGATGACGTGAGAGGCGACGAGCGCCACGCGATACACGCTGCCATCCTACCCAACTCAGCGCGGCCGCAACGATGCGAGAAGCCAGAACCACGACCGCCAATGCAGCGGATTCCGCTTCACCGCGCGCCAGAGATAGCGCCGTCCGTTCGTGTTTTTCTGGTCGAGCAGGCATTTGGCGATGAAGTAGAGCGCCGCCGCCTCGCCGCCACGCGTGATGCTTCCCTTCCGCACACCTGCCGCCTCGGCCAGCAGCGTGCGCGCATCGCCGCCGTCGCGCAGCGCGACCGCGATTTCGGTGAGGCGCACCTGCGACTCGCGGCTCGAGCCGCTGATGCTGCGCGCGTCGAAGAGGGCTTCGTACAGCACTTCCTCCGTCACTACGAACGTGCCGAGGGGTGCGAGACGAATCCAGAGATCGAGATCCTGCGCGGTGCGGAACTCGGCGCGATAGCCGCCCGCGGCGAGGTATGCGTCGCGGCGGAACATCGCCGTTGCGTGGACGATGCCGTGAATGCGAACGGGATCGTCGTGCAGGAGGCTGTGCCGCACCTCGTCTCCATCGCCGCGGGCGAAGTAGAGCGTGTCTCCTTCATGACTGACGAAGCGGGCCGCGGTGCCGGTGACGACGTGCCCTTGCTCGAGCAATGCGAGCTGTTTCGCGAGGCGCTCCGGATGCGAGACGTCGCCGCAATCGTGACGGGCGATCACCGGTGCGCCTGCTTCCGCGCAGCCGCGGATGAGTGCGCGTGTGAGCCCGGCGTTCGGCTGCGTGATCACACGGATGCGCGGGTCGGCGGCGGCGTAGCGGGCGAGGATCTGCGGAGTCACATCCGTCGAGCCGTCGTCGATTGCGATCAGTTCGAAGTCGCGCATCGTCTGCGCGACGATGCTGTCGAGCGTCGCCGCGAGCGAGGCCGCGCCGTTGTACACGGACATCACGACCGAGACGCGCGCGTTCATCGCAGGCGATCCAGCGACGCGGAAATGCGTCCCATCGTGGTCCAGCCGATCGCGTGTGCGGCCGCGGCGTACAACACGAACTGCGCGGCATTCCGCCGCGGTCCGGAGGCGATGCGTGCGCACTCGAAGAGCATGCGCGACTCGGCCACGAGGCTGGCCGCGCCGCATTGCCTCGCGAGCAGGAAAAGCTCTCTTGCGTAACGCCGCATCTCCGGCGTCTCGGCGCCGATGCCCGCTTTCTGCGCGTGCTGCAGGATCAGCGCGTGTGCTTTCGCGCGATCGCGCAGCACCTGCGGTTCGAGCCCCGATCCCGACAATCTCCGCTCCTCATGATGCCGCACCTCGGCCACCCATTCCGGGCAGTAGTGCAGCCGCACGCCCTGCGCGGCGATGCGGGCGTCATACTCCCAGTCTTCCTCGTTACGCAGGTTCAGCCACGGGCCGGCATTCCTGAGGAGCGCGGCGCGATACAGCGGCGTCTGCGTGTCCCACCAGCGCGAGGCGAGCATCGACGGAAACATTGCGTCGATCTTCTCGCCGGTACGTTTGTTCGGCTCGTCGCGAACGCTGCCATCGCGGTTCCGTGCGCGCGTCCATCCATACGACGCCCCGCATTCCGGGAACGCGTTCAGTCCCGCGACCTGCGCGGTGAATTTGCTCGGGTAGAGGAGGTCGTCGCTGTCGAGGTGCTGAATGAATTCGCCGCGCGCGGTGAGGCGTCCTGCTTCGCGCGCGAGGCCGACGCCGGTGTTGGCCTGATGAATGACGCGGATTTCCGGATGCGCGGCCGCGAGCGCATCGGCGACCTGCGGGGTGTCATCGGTCGATCCGTCGTCGATGATCAGGATCTCGATCGGCCGGTACGTTTGCGCGAGCACGCTCGCCACCGCCTCGCGCAACATGCGCGCGCGGTTGTAGACCGGAATGATCGTGGTCACGAGACCCTGTTCCATTCTGCCTACAATCATCGCCCATGCGCCTGTTCGTCTGCACGCCTTCGTTCTACCTGCAGGGTGGCGTCGAGCGGATTCTGGAGTCGCTCGCGCAGCATCTGCCGTCGCGCGGGATCGAGGTGACGTTCGGTCTCGCGAAAGGGGCGCGCTTTCACGATCCGCAACGGTTTCGCGAGGCCTTTCCGGTCGTGCGCGGAGTGGACGTTGATGCGAGAAGCGGGACCGCGTATGCGCGGCGGCGTGCGCTGCGACGCGCGATCGAGAAAGCCGATCCCGACGTCGTGCTGATCGCGCGCATCTTCGACGCCTACCCCGCGGCGAGCGAGCTGAAATTGCGCGGACATCGTTTGCGCCTGGCAGTCACGATTCAGGCGCTGGAGACGCCGTACTTTGCCGATTTCGGCCGCTATCAGGAGTTCGTGGATGTGTGCATCACGAGCGGCGAGGAGATCGCGCGCATCGTGCGCGGGATCAGCGACGTTCCGGCGATGAGCATCCCGGGCGGAGTCGCGCCGCCGCATCGTCTCCGTCAACCGCACACCGCCGCTCTGCGCCTCGGCTACGTCGGCCGCGTCGAGCAGCTGCAGAAGCGTGTGCTCGATCTTCCGCTCGTCTGCGACGAGCTGACGCGGCGCGGCGTGCCGTTCACCTGCGACGTGGCGGGCGATGGAACAGTGCTGCCGCAGTTGCGGGAGGCGTCGCCGCAGGCGCGGTTTCATGGCTGGTTGTCGACCGGCGCGTTATACGAGCGGGTGTATCCGGAGCTGGACGTCTTTCTCCATTTTGCGGAATGGGAAGGGCTGACCATCGCGCCGCGTGAGGCGATGGCGCACGGCGTGGTGCCGGTGGTCTCGCGCTTCGCCGGCGCGGAGGACTTTGCGCATGAAGTCAACTCGTTGACTTTCCCCGTCGGCGACATTCGCGCAGCTGCTGATTGCGTCGAGCGGCTGCATCGCGATCGTGCGTTGCTCGAACGGCTCTCGGCGCATGCACGCGCATCGCAGGAGGGCATCCGTTCCGAACAGGGGGCGATCGACGCGTGGGCCGCGGCGTTTCGCGACGCGGTCGCGCGGCCTGCGCGCATCGGAACGACGCTTCCCGCCCCTCCGCGCGACGAAGGGTTTCTCACGCGCTATCGCGTTCCCGATGCAGTGGCCGAGCTGGTGCGCCGCGTACGACGCCGCGAGCATGGCGAGCCGGGAAGCGAGTGGCCGCACGCGAGCGGCCTCGGTCAGGAAGCGATGGAGGCGACGATCGCGCGGCTGCGTTCGACGAATTTCTCGAACGAAAAGTAGTCGAGTCCTTCCGGAATGCGCCGCTCGCCGCGCGCGAGCGTCTCGACGATCACCGCGCGCAGTTCTGCTGGATTTGCCGGATCCACGAGGAGTCCGAGCTTTCCGCCCAGCAATGCTTCGCGTCCGCCATCGAGCTTGCTGCCGATCACCGGCACGCCGCACGCCATCGCTTCGAGGAAGACGAAACCAAATCCTTCGCCGCGGCTCGGCATCACGTACACGTCCGCGAGGTTGTAGAGATCGGGCTTGTCGGCTTCCTGAAAGAGGCCGGTGAAGATGACTCGCTTACCGACGCCGAGTTCGACCGCTTTCTTCTGCAGCCGCGTGAAGTCATTGCCGCCGCCCGCAATCATGTACACCACATCCTGGGGCAGCTCGCGCAGGACCTCGAGCACCTGATCGAAGCCTTTCGAGCGCTCGTCGGGATCGAGACGGCCGACGGTGAGGAGCACGCGTTTTCCTTCGAGGTGATAGAGCTCCATCAGATCGCGCCGCTTTTCGCGAACGCCGTACTGCTCGAGGTGCACCGCGTTCGGGAGCACGAACGTCGGTCCTTTGTACTGCGACCAGCCGACGAGCCGGTCGCGCGTGAGTGCGCTGACCGAGAGAATGCCGCGGCATTTGTCGAGCTGCGCGCGCCTGCGCGTCCAGGCCTCGAATCCATGCACGACCAGGAGCGGCGCATCGAACGCGAGCGGCAGCAGATTCATGTGCCCGCAGATGACGAGATCGGGCTTCGTCCTCCGCGCCGCCGCGACCGCTCGCAGATACGCAACCTTGCCGCGTGCCGCGTCAGCTACGAACGTGACGTGCGGCGGGACGTCGCGAATCTCCCCCCGCACGACGCGCGGAATGACAGTGATCTCGGCTTCGAGCGCGGCGCACAGCTCGCGATTGAACAGGGCAATGCCGCCATGTCCGCCATACGCGTCGGTGACGAGAAAGACGATCTTCACGGTGAGAGGATAGACGACGAGGCGCCTCCGGCGGCCGGGGCCACGGGCCCCGGACCCCGCTTGCAGGCCTAGCCTCCGCGACACTCGTGCGAATTGGACGGACTGCGTCGCGGAGGCTAGGCCTGCAGACGGGGTCCGGGGCCGTGGCCCCGGCCGCCGGAGGCCCCCTCGGTCGTTCTCTCCCACACGCGCAA
>JALYOB010000356.1 GCA_030857085.1 Acidobacteriota bacterium
CGATCAAAGCGCACATCGACTTCCTCGCCAGCGACGAGCTCGAAGGCCGCGAGACCGGCACGCGCGGCTACGATATCGCCGCCGAATACCTCGCGACGCAGCTCGCCGGCGCAGGCGTCGAACCGGCGGGCGACGACGGCAAGTGGTTTCAGGCCGTGCCGCTGCGGACGTACAGGCTCGACGCGTCGCGCTCCTCGTTCTGCATTCGCGCGAACGACACCTGCACCTCGTTCGAGATCCGCAAGGACGTCACCCTCTCCGCGGGCGTACATGCGGCGAGCGACGTCGATGCGGAAGTGGTGTTCGCCGGCTTCGGCATCACCGCCCCGGAGCTCGGACGCGACGACTACGCCGGTCTCGACGTGCGCGGCAAGATCGTGGCGATCCTCAGCGGCGCGCCGCCGAGCTTTCCGCATAGTCAACGTGCGTACTACTCGAACGGCACGGTGAAGTCGGCCAACGCCGTCGGGCGCGGCGCCATCGGCATCGTCAACATCCGCTCGCTCGAAACCGAACGCCGCACGCCGTGGCCGCGCGCGCTCGCGCAGGCGGACACGCTCTCGATGCGCGCGCTCGATCGCGCCGGCCAGCCGATGGAAACGTTCCCGCAGATTCGCGGCAGTGCGACGTTAGGCCGCGACGCAGCGGCGATGCTCTTCAGCGGCGAGGCGATGACGTTTGAGGCCATTCAGGCGGATGCGGAGAAAGGAATCGCCCGCTCGTTCCCGCTGCACAAGCGCGTGACGATGCACACCACCGCCACGATCGGCGAAGCGTCGAGCGTGAACGTGGCCGGAATCATCCGCGGCTCCGATCCCGCGCTCGCGGGCGAACAGGTCATCCTCTCCGCTCACCTCGATCACCTCGGCATCGCGGCCGAGGGGACGGATCGCATTCGAAACGGCGCGCTGGACAATGCCTCGGGCATCGCCGCGCTGATCGAGATCGCGCGCGACATCGTCGCAAGCAATCGCCGCCCGCGCCGCTCCATCATCATTCTTGCGGTGACGGGCGAGGAGAAAGGGCTGCAAGGCTCGCTTGCGTATGCGACGCGGCCGGGCGTGCGCGAGCAGGTCGTGGCGAACGTGAACATGGACATGCTGACCATGCTCTTCCCTCTCGCCAGTCTCGCCGCCCTCGGCGAAGAGCACTCCTCCCTCGGATCGCTCGCGCGCCGCGCCGCCGAACAGAACGGCTTCGTCCTCGAACCGGATCCGCTGCCGGAGGAAGTGCGCTTCACCCGCAGCGATCAGTACTCTTTCGTGAAGCAGGGCATCCCGGCGATCAGCTACAAAGGCGGCCTGCAGAGCAAAGACCCCGCAATCGACGGCGCGAAGATCACCCGCGACTGGCTCCACGACGTCTACCACACCCCCGCCGACGAACGCACCCAGCACATCGACTACGACTCCGGCGTGCGCTGGGCGAAGACGAACGAGGCGCTAGTGGTGATGATCGCGAACCTCAAGAGGAAGCCGAGGTGGAATCAGGGGGATTTCTTTGGGGAGCGGTTCGGGCGGTGAACTGGTGGTCCGTTAGTTGGTTGTCGGTTGTCGGTTCTCGGTTGTCGGTGTCCCCACGTTGTCCGTTGACGTGACGCCCGCGCAACGCCTCCCCACCGATAACCGACAACCGACAACCGACAACAACTAACGGACAACGGCGGACGCGCCAGCGGACGCGACGCCACGACGCCACGCCCAAGGCAACACTCTTGCTCCCGCCCCTCCCATGCGCAGAGCCAGTCCGCTCACCTTTCCCCTGCTCCTCGGCGGCGCAGCGTTGTTAGGCGCGGAGCTGGGCGTGCGCGCGTTTCGGCATTCGCAGCTCTTCGTCCCCTCGCGCGAGCCCGTGCGCACATGGAACCCTGCGGACTACGGCATTCCGGACGGCGCGGTCGGAGAGCATTGGATCGACACGCCGGACGGGCAGCGGCTGCACGCCTGGTATGCGCGTGCGCAGAACCCGGTCGCGAGCGCGCTCTTCTGCCACGGCAACACGGGCAACCTCACCCTCAGCGCGGACATCATCCCGCACCTCCTCACCGCCGGACTGAGCGTCCTCTTCTTCGACTATCGCGGCTTCGGGAAGAGCAGCGGCAGTCCGACGTACAAAGGCGTCATCGCCGACGGCATCACCGCCGCGCGGTTCCATGACTCCCTCCGTCCGCAACACCTTCCCTCCATCCTTTACGGCTTCTCCCTCGGCGGCGCTGTCGCGGCGCAGGTCATTCGCAGACATCCGTTCGACGCGATGATTCTGCAGTCGACCTTCACCAGCCTCACCGGCCTCACGCGCCTTCTGTATCCGCGCATCCCGCTCCACTTTTTCGCGCGCAGGCTCTTCGACACGCTGCGCGTCATCCGCACGCTCGAAGTGCCGCTGCTCGTGCTGCACGGCACGCAAGACGAAGTCATCCCCTGCTGGATGGCGCACGAGATTTACGGCGCATGCAAAGCGCCGAAACGCATTCACTGCATCGAAGGCGGCCTGCACAAAGACCTCTATCTGCGCGACCCCGATTCGCTGATCTGGGCACTGTCGCAATTCCTCGCCGACGTTCCGCAACACACGCGCGTGCATCGCCTCGCACGCGCACACAACCTGCGCCGCGGAAGCGGCGTGATAGCATCCGCCGCCCGATGATCGCCGTCGTCAAATCCGCTCCGCTCGATGGTCCGGATGGGACCGAAATCCGCGATTGCCCGGTCCCGAAACCCGGCCCCGGCGAAGTGCTGATTCGCGTCGCCGCCACCGCCATCTGCGGCACCGACAAACACATCTATCACTGGGATCCATCGATCCGGGCGAAGGTGCAGCCGCCGCGCGTTTACGGCCATGAATTCTGCGGTTTCGTCGAAGCATTGGGCGACGGCGCGGAACGCGCGCACGAAGGTCTGCTCGCGGTCGGCGACTACGTCTCGGCCGAGATGCACATCATCTGCGGCGAGTGCTACCAGTGCCGCGCCGGCGACGGCCACATCTGCGTGCGGACGAAGATCTACGGCCTCGATGAAGACGGTGCGTTCGCCGAGTTCGTGAAAGTGCCCGCGCAGAACGTGATCAAGCTCCCGAGCTTCATCCCCCCGCGCGTCGGCGCCTTTCTCGATGCGCTCGGCAACGCGGTGCATACGACCCAGATCGTCGACCTCACCGGCAAGTCGGTCGCGGTCACCGGCTTCGGCCCGATCGGTGCGATGTCTGCCGCAATTGCCGTACACAGCGGCGCGTCGATCGTCATCGTCACCGACATCAGCGACCACGCGCTCGAGACCGCGCGCCGCTGGGCGGCCGCGCATAACTTCGCGAATCTGCACACCTTCAACGTCCGGACGACCGACGCCGCCGAAGTGAAGAAAGCGGTCGAGGCATTGACGGGCGGCGCGGGCGTGGACGTGGTCTGCGAGATGTCCGGCTCGAGCGCGGCCATCAACTTCGGTCTCGACATCGTTCGCATGGGCGGCACGCTCTCCCTCCTCGGATTGCCGGCCGGCCACTCCGTCACCATCGACAACTACACGCGCAACGTCATCTTCAAAGGGGTGACGATGCACGGCATCATCGGACGGCGGATGTACTCGACGTGGCAGCGCATGCTGGGCATGCTCCGCTCCGGACTGGACGTGGAGTGGGTGGTGCAGGCCACCTACGACTCGTTACACGACTTTCACACCGGCGTGGCGAAGTTCGATCGCCAGGAGGCGTTGAAGGTAGTGTTCTTTCCGGAGGGAGAGCAGGCCGCGAACGCGCGGCTGCAGCGATGAAACGAATCGGAATCCTGACGGGCGGCGGCGACGTCCCCGGCCTCAACGCGGCAATCAAGGCATTCGTCTGGCGCATGCTCGAGGAGCCGTGCGAGATCATCGGCCTGCGCCGCGGCTGGGCATCTCTGGTCAACGTCATTCCCGACGCGGGCGCCGACAACTCGGCGTGGGTGCTGCCGCTGACGCGGGTGCTCACGCGCGCGATCGATCGCACCGGCGGCACGATCCTCCACACCTCGCGCATGAATCCTTCGATCGCGAAGAAGGATCAGGTTCCGCCGCATCTGCAGACGGTGATGGGGCCCGCCGACGATCGCGGACGCTACGACCTCACGCCTGCGGCGCTGCGTGTGATCGATTTCCTGCGCCTCGATGCTCTCGTCGCGTTAGGCGGCGACGGCACGCTCACCTTCGCGCGCCGTCTGCATCAGGAGGGCGTGCCCATCGTCGCCATTCCGAAGACGATGGACAACGACGTTTACGGCACCGACTACTGTCTCGGCTTTTCGACCGCGGTGACGCGCGCCGTCTCGCAGATCAACGACCTCCGCACGAGCGCCGGCTCGCACGAGCGCTTTCTGATCGTGGAGCTGTTCGGTCGCAACTCGGGCGAGACGTGCCTGCTCGCCGCGTATCTCTCCGGCGTCGATCGCGCGTTGATTGCAGAAGTGCCGTTCGATCCCGATCGCGTGTTCGACATGCTCTCGCGCGACAAGGCCGAAAATCCGAGCAATTACGCAGTCGTGGCGATCTCCGAGGGGGCGCGCACGACCACGGGCGGCCGGGTGGAGAGCGGTGAGGCCGATGCGGCCGGACAGCGCAAACTCGGCGGCATCGGCGGCGTGCTCGCCGAACATCTCGAGAAGCGCGGCGGCGAGAAGGTGATCTATCAACGTCTCGCGTACCTCATGCGCTCCGGCGCGCCCGATTCGCTCGATCTGATCGTGGCGAAAAACTACGGCTCCCTCGCCGCCGATTTGCTGCGCCGCGGAGAGACGGGGCGGATGGTGGCGGTGGTGGGAGGGCGCTACAGCGCGGTGCCGGTGCTGGTGACGGGCGAAGGACAGAAGCGCGTGGACGTGCCGCGGTTTTACGACGCGAACGAGTACCGGGCCAAAGTGGCCGAAGTGATGGGCACCCCCATGTTCCTGCACTAGTTTGGAGTGCGGCAGCAAAGCTGCCGCTTTCAAAGCGGCAGCTTGCGCTGCCGCACTCCAAACGTCGCGAGCACGTAAATCACTGCGCCGAGGAGCACCGCGCCGGCGGCCATCATCAGTTTCAGCTTGTCGAGCGTGGCCACGATCACCAGCGACCAGATCACGCCGAGGATGGGGATGACCCAGCCGCCCGGCAGGCGGAAGCCGCCGCTGTCGCCGAGCTTGCGCCGCAGCACCGGCACCGAGGCCGCGGTGAACAGATACGTCGCCAGGCGCGCCACGGCGGAGAGCTGCGCGAGCAGCGCGAACGTTCCGGCTAGGGCG
>JALYOB010000789.1 GCA_030857085.1 Acidobacteriota bacterium
GCGAGGCGCGCGGCAATCGCGCGCTCGTTTTCTCGCGCGCGTTCCAGCGCCGCCTCGAGCGACGCCACCAACGCGCGTGCGTTCTCGAGCAGCACTTCATCCGCGTTCGGCTCCGGCGGCTCCGGTGCAACGACCGCGGTCGCGAACAGATCGTCCACCGCCTCGTCGATCTCGTCCTCGGCCACCGTCGCGACGTGCGCGAACGGATCCTCTTCCACTTCCACCTCGGCCGCGCCGCCCTTCATCGACAACTTCGGCGTCCCTGCCGAATGCGCGGCCACGCCCGACTTCTGCGTCATGTCCGGCGCCGCAAGCGCGGGCTCTTCATGCAACGTCGTGTCGACGTTGTTCTTGAGGTTCTCGAGAATGCGCGAGACCGCGGCGCGCAAGGTCGCCGTCACGCCGACGCCATTCACCGCCGCCGCTTCGATCACCGGCGCGTTGCCCGGTTTCAGATACGCCGACATCTGGTCCATCGGCGTCGCATTCGGCAGGTCGCGTTTGTTGTACTGGAACACCAGCGCGATCTTCTCCGGATCGATGCGGTTGATCTTCAGATTCGTGCGCAGGTTCTCGAGACTGTCTATGTTCGAGTCGCGCATGGACGGCTGCGAGTCGGCGACGAACACCACCCCATCCGCACCGCGCAGCACGAGCTTGCGCGTGGCGTCGTAGAACACCTGGCCGGGCACGGTGTAGAGCTGCACGCGCACCTTCTGTCCGCCGATCGTCCCGAGCTCCATCGGCATGAAGTCGAAGAAGAGCGTGCGATCGGTCTCCGTCGCCATGGAGATCATCTTGCCCTTGTTGTCGAGCTTCGGATTCGCGTAAATCTTCTCGAGATTCGTGGTCTTTCCACAGAGGCCGGGCCCGTAATACACGAGCTTCACCGTGACCTCGTTGATCGCTTTGTTGATGAGGACCATGGACGCGGCAATGTTAGCAGCAACTAGAATGGCAGCCGATGCTCTCCGCCGGTGCCCGCGTCGGTCCCTACGAAGTGCTCTCGCTCCTCGGCGAAGGCGGTATGGGACAGGTGTATCGCGGCCGCGATCCGCGTCTCGGACGCGACATCGCCATCAAGATCCTGGCAAAGGAAGCGTCGCACGATGAAGAGGCAACGGCGCGCCTCGAACGCGAAGCGCGCGCGATCGCCTCGCTCTCGCATCCGAACATCCTGGCGGTGCACGACGTCGGACGCGAAGAGGCCACGTTCTATCTCGTCACCGAATTGCTCGAAGGACGAACGCTGCGCGACGAGATTCGCACCGCGCCGCTGAGCTGGCGCCGCGCGGTCGAGATCGCGGCCGAAGTCGCGGAAGGTCTCGCCGCCGCACACGCGAAATCGATCGTCCATCGCGACCTCAAACCGGAGAACATCTTCATCACCGCCGAAGGGCGCGTGAAGATTCTCGACTTCGGACTCGCGCAAACCGATCCGCTGCTTCTGCAGCGCGACGAAGCGAACATCCCCACCACCAAGTGGTTCCAAACGCATCCCGGCACGATCATCGGAACGCTCGGCTACATGGCGCCGGAACAGCTCCGCGGCGAGCCCGTCGATCCGAGCGCGGACATCTTCTCCCTCGGCTGCATCCTCTTCGAGATGGTCACGGCGAAGACGCCGTTCCAGCGCGAATCGGGCGCTGCCACAATCGCCGCGATTCTCAAAGATGATCTACCGCGCGAGGAGCTGAGCGCCGCTGTGCCGCCGGAGTTTCAGCGCATCGTGGAAGGATGCGTCGAGAAGAATCCCTCCACCCGATTTCAATCCGCGCGCGATCTCGCACTGACGCTGCGCGCGATCGGCAGCAACGCCGCGACGATCAAGGAAGATCTCGTGCGCAACCTCGTGCGGCGGCGCACCTCGAAGTCGATCGACTCGATCGCCGTGCTGCCGCTCGTCAATGCGTCGCACGACCCGAACGCCGAGTACCTCAGCGACGGCATCACCGAAGGAATCATCAACAAACTGTCGCAATTGCCGAAGCTGAAGGTGATGGCGCGCAGCACGGTGTTCCGTTACAAAAATCGCGACATCGACGCACAGAACGTCGGCCGCGAACTGCGCGTACGCGCCGTGTTGAGCGGCGTCGTGAAGCCGGTCGGCAATCGTCTGCAGATCAACGTCGAGCTGGTCGACTCGCTCGACGGCGCGCAACTCTGGGG
>JALYOB010000357.1 GCA_030857085.1 Acidobacteriota bacterium
TCATGAGCGAGAGGATCCGCTTCTTCTCCATCGACAGATCGAACTCGACGTGACCGGTCGAGAGCACGACCGGCAGCTGTTCGTGCTCCGCGCGCAACGCGGGAATCAGATCGACGCCGTTTCCATCGGGGAGATTGACGTCGATGATCGCCACATGCGGCAGGGTCCGCCGCGCCGCCTCACAAGCCTCGGCGCCCACGCGTACCCATGTCGTTTCGTAGCCTTGCGACGTGAGCAGTTCCTCGAGGCCCGCGCCGACGGAGATGTCGTCCTCGACCAGCAGGATTCGCTTCACGCCCGGCGTTGCGAACGCGCGAGGCTGCGTCGACGGCGTGAATGCGTCCGCCATCGGCACGGTGAGGTGAAACGCGCAGCCGCCGGCGGTGCGATTCTCCGCGGCGAGCGTTCCGCCCTGTCCTTCCATCAGACGGCGTGCGATCGCGAGACCGAGTCCCGTTCCATTGCGCTTCGTCGTGAAGAGCGGCTCGAAAATGCGGTCGAGCATTTCCGGCTTGATGCCCGGACCATCGTCGGTGACCGAGATCCGCACGAACGCCGACTCATCGCGCGACACCGCGACATGAATCTTCCCGTTGCCGGACATCGCCTCGCGCGCGTTGAACACGAGATTGGTGATGACCTGCTCGAGATGTTCGGCGTCGCCGCGGATGTAGCGCACGCTCGAATCGAGCGAGCTGCTGAGCGAGATCGTCGACGGCAGTGCCGCCACGAGCTGTCCGAGGAGCGTGGGGAGCCAGGTGCGGACGTCGATTGCGAAGAGCTGCGGCTCTTTCGGATTGGCGAAACGGAGGATCTCCTGCGACGCGCGCTTGCCGCGTGCGATGGCGCGGGTGATGTGGCCGATCGCTTCTTCGATCTGCCGCGTTGCCGGCGCGCGGCGCGCGATCACTTCGACGAACGGCTGAATGCCCATCAGCACATTGTTGAACTCGTGCGCGAGCGACGCGGCAACCTGGCCGAGGCTGCTCATCCGCTTCGCTTCTTCGAGCTTGCGGGCGATCGTGCGATGTTCCGTCACGTCGCGGGCCATGCCGATCGTGCCTGCTTCGACACCGTCGACGTAACGCGGCTGCGACGAGACTTCGACCGTCACCATCGCGCCAGACTTTGCAGGCAGATCATATTCGCGAAGATTGCCGCTGCCGCCGGCTGCGCTCGTGCGGGGGATGAACAGCTCGTCGAACCGGCGGCCGATCCACTCTTCCACTCTGTACCCGGTGCTCCGTTCGAAGCTCCGGCTGAGCGAGACGAAGCGGCCGTCGCGATCGACGGTATAGAGAATGTCGGTGACGTCTTCGACCAGCTCGCGATAGCGCTGCTCGGACGCTTCGAGCGCCTGCTGCGCGTGCACGCTTTCGGTGATGTCGGCACTCGTGCCGATGATGATCTTCTCGCCATCGATCACCACTTCGTTCTGGTAGAACGCGAGGTGAAGAATCGCGCCGTCCTTGCGGCGCACGCGCGCGACGCCGGAGCGGCGGTCGCGATCGACGAACAGCGCGGAGAAGTCGTCCATCTCCATCAGTTCGTCGGGCGTGTAGCCGAGCATGCGCGCGCCGGTGTCGTTGATGTAGGTGAGGCGTCCGCCGGAAACCATGTACACGGCGACCACCGACTGTTCGACGATCCAGCGGAACTTCGCTTCCGCCTGCGCGCGCTGCCGTTCCGCCTCACGCAAGGACGAAATGTCGAGCATCGCGCCGATCACGCGCCGCTCGCCGCCCGCCGACTTGACGTTGTGGCCGCGGTCGAGAATCACGCGATACGTGCCGTCGGGCTGCCGCAGCCGGTACTCGTGCCACCAGGTCGGCGTTTCTTCATCGATCGCACGCTTGCCGACGGCGAGCGCGTTCTCGCGATCTTCCGGATGCACGCGCGCGAGCCATTCATCGAAGAACGTATCGGGATTGCTGGCCGCGCCGATCATCTGGCGGTACGCGTCGTTGGTCCAGAGTTCTTTCCGTTCGGGCGACCATTCCCAGATCGCCTCGTGCGTGCCGGACGAGAGCAGTTGCAGACGCGCTTCGCGGTCTTTCAATTCTTCTTCGTCGCGCACGCGATCGGTGATGTCGCGGACGATGACCTGCACCGCGTCGCGATTGCCGTAGCGCAGCGGAAGCGCGGCCACTTCGACGGCGATCGGCGAGCCGTCGACGCGGCGGTATTTCTCGCGCACGTACGGCGCGCTCTCGCCGTTGCGAACGCGTGTGAGCCGCTCGCGCAGCGAGTCAAAGTACGCTGGATCCACCAGCGAGAAGATGTCACGTCCGACGATGTCGGCTTCGCTCTGCGCGCCGAGCAGCTGGACGAACGACTGGTTGACGTAGACGAACGCGTCGTCGACGTGCACGCCGATGCAGTCGGGCGAGAGCTCGACCATGCGCCGGAAGTTTTCTCTCGACTCCCGCGACGCCGCCTCGGCGAGCTGTTCGCGCGTGATGTCGACCATGACGCCGAACAGTTCCACCGGCTCACCGTCCACGCAATAGACGTTGACGTAGTCGCGCAGCCACACCTCACGGCCGTCGGCGGCGAGCATGCGATACACGAGCTCATGATCGCGCGCCGCGAGCGTTTCGCTGTGGCAGACCGTCGCGACGTAGCGGTCTTCCGGATGAATGTGCTCGATCCAGAAGTGCGGCTCGTCGAGCCAGCGGCTGGCGGGGTAGCCGAGGATCTTCTCGGCGGCGGGGCTGATGTAGTTGAAGCGGAAAGTCTGTGCGGACGCGGACCAGGCAATGGCCGGCATCGCGTCCAGAAGACGCGACCGGCGCTCATCCTGCGATGCGGGAGAGACACTCATGGCGGTGACCTTTTCGCTTGTTTTCGGACCAGCTGCGGAGTTTGGACGCCTCCGCACGGCGCATTTTAGCAGCGACTGTGGCGTGACGTCCAGCAGGAAATAAAGCGGCACTGTTGAGACTTCTCTGACGCACCAAATCGGAATCAACACAAAAAACAGGGAGAGTTTTGACGATGCCTTATGTCGCATTGGAGTGGGATCACAAGATCGGACGTCCGATGATTCACTGGCTGGTCGTGAAATGCGCCAGCGTCGGGCAGAAATTCGGCGGGCCGCAGGCACTGCCACCGCGCCGCGATGTTGCCTATTTCGTGGACACGCAGACCGCGGAGCGGGATGCGAAGGCCTTTGCCGCGTACAAGACGCGCCAGGAAGAGTCGGGCGCGGACGCGGAAACGCCGGGAACCGGCCAGACGTACAGCAATCGCCACGCTGCGTTCGGCTGGGATCACAACATCTTCAATCCGCTCATCCAGTGGGCGGTGCTCGAATGGAACGGCTACGACCCGGACGGCCCGAGCGTGCGCAACGACGTCGCGTACTTTCTCGATCCGGAGACCGGCGAGTCCGACGCCCGCGCGTTCCGCGTCATCCGCGATGAGCTGATGGGCGTGAGCGAAGCGGTCGAAGAAGAAATGGCTGTCGCAGGCTAAGACCCGACCACCACGGAGTACCTCGGCTCGTCAGGGGCCGGGGTACTCAATGCGCACCCGACAACGCCCACACCACCTCGAACGCAATCAGCACGATCACGATCCATTCGAGAATGTGGCTGCGGTGCGCGGTCGCCTGCGCGCTGAGAAGTTCCGACACGCGCGCGAGCAGCTGCAGTTTGCGGGTCACGTTTTCTTCCCATTCCTGCAGACGCAGACGGTTGACCGAGGCGCGGAAGATCGTCGCCAGATAAAAGTCCCCGATCACTTTGAGCGAGTTCTCGACCCGTTCGATGAACTCGGAGATGTCGAGAAGAGCGCGCTCGCTTCACGCGACAAGCGGGCGTAGTTCGTCCGGAACAGCGTCCGCTCCGATTGCGAGATCGCCGCGTAAAGATGGCCGAGGCGCTCGTCGAGGAGGTCGTCGTAGTAGCGGAGCTCCATCAGATGCGTGAGCGCGAACTCGATCACGTCCGCCACGTCGCGCACGCCGCTCGGCTCGACCACCAGAGCGCTGTTCCAGTCGATCACCGCCAGGTCATGCGCCCAGTACTGGTACGTGCTCTCGGCGATGGAGCGGCGCGTGCGGTCGGAAAGCGGCAGCGTCGCTTCGCCGAGCAGCAACGCGGCGACGTCCACCTGCTGCGGTAGTGACGACGCGTTGTCGACGCCGCGCATCTCCTCGAGAAAGTAGATGACGTAATCCTCGGTGCCATCCCAGTGATGCGGCGCGCGAATCGCGGAGTGGATGTCGCGCATCAACTCCTGCAGGCGCTTCTTCGCTGCTTCTTCGAAGACGTGCGTGGTCTCGATGGCTGCGGCGATTCCGACCAGCTCGGTCCACGTCGTCCCCGCCGCGATCGGCACGCGGTATTGCACGGAGATGACGCCGTAATCCCACAGGCGCGCCTGCACGTCGCAGCGATGCGTGCGCTCGCCGAGCGCGACGTCGTGCTCGCCCAGCGCAATCGAGAGCGGTGCGTTCTTGATGATGAGCGCCTGTCCGCCGGGACGCGCGATGCGCAGCCGCGACGCGCGCGCATTCGCTTCCAGCCCCTTCAGATCGATCGCCTCGGCCACATCGAACATCCGATAGACGAAGACCGAGCCGCGCTCGATGGTCACATTCACTCGTTCACCCGCGGAACCAACGCGCGTTCTCTGTGCAAAGAGCGGTGCACTGTCACGAAGTTCCGCTCCGCGGCTCTATGAAACGAGGAAGGGCTGCGCGATGCACGGACTGATCTTCGGGGAGCTCAAGCAGTACGTGACGGCGCGGCTCGGGCCGAACGCGTGGAACGATCTGCTGACGCAGGCAGGCATCGGTCCGAAGCTTTATCTGGCGGTGGAGGAGTATCCCGATTCCGAGGTCGTGGCGATCGTGACCACCGCTTCGCGCATCACCGGGCTCGAGCCGGCGGCGCTGCTGCAGGATTTCGGCGAGTTCATCGGGCCGCAGCTGGTGAAGATGTATCGCGCGTATGTGAAGCCGGAGTGGCGCGCGCTCGATGTGATCGAGCACACCGAGGAGCGGATCCACCGGATGGTGCGGCTGCATCACAACGGAGCGCGTCCGCCGTATCTCACGAGCGAGCGGCGCAGCGAGAAGGCGATTGTGATTCATTACAACTCGGAGCGAAAACTCTGCTCGCTGGCGAAAGGTATCGCGCTCGGCATCGGGAAACACTACGGCGAAAACATGACCGTGCGCGACCTCGCATGCATGCACAAAGGCGACGCGCGCTGCGAGCTGCTCGTGGAAGTGT
>JALYOB010000358.1 GCA_030857085.1 Acidobacteriota bacterium
CTCGCATCATGCTGGTGCACGGCAGGCGGTCAGCAGCGGACCCGTCGTACTACGAACCGTCAGGCGGCGAGGCCGACCTGACGGTCGAAAGTGTGAACAAAACCGCGTCAACGATCACTTTGTCGCGGCCGATTACGCGAACGTACCTGGCCGACGCAAACTCGTCGCTGAGCGATGGGGTCGGCGTCGTCACAGGCGGTGGCGCAGACTTTTACGTTCCGAATGGATCGTTCATCGCCTCATTGCTGCGCGACGCGTTCGTGGAACTGGTCGACGCCTCCGCCGGTCCGGGTGAGTGTTCATGCGTGCCGTACTTCGTGTTCTCTGGCGCCGGCACGGACCTCCGGCCTGCGGCAGATCGATGGTTTGACCATTACGGCGCCGCGAACTACTTTCACCTGTTAGGCGGCAATAAGTCGGGGATGAATCTCGGCGACCGTCCGACAGGTACGCGCAGCGCCTGGGTGTGGGTTGGAAGCATCGAGTCCTACAACTTCATCGATCGCACGAACCTCAACGGCGAAGCCGCGGCGCATGAGTTGACGCATACCTGGGACGTCAACGCACCGTTCGCGCACGACGGTCACTGCGACCGAAAAGACTACACAAACGTGAATTTGAAATGCCTGATGCAGCCGGGCGATCAGTGGGTGGTCAACGGCTCGGTTGCCCCGGAGTATTACGACGGACACGTGGCTTATCACTTCGACAGGACTGCGGTCAGCGTGAGCGAATACCTCGACGAGTGCAAACATCAGGAGCCAATCCAATGAAGAACGTACATCTTTTGCGCGCAGCTGTCCTGACGCTCGGGTTGATTGTTTGCCTCGCGATGTCTGCGGCACCTGTGACGCTCTCGCTGTCCGCTGAGCCATCCCGCCGTCTGCCGGGAATTCCCGTGTCGTTCCGGGTGACGCTGTCGAATCAACAGGAGGTGCCGTTCACGTTGCCTCTGAACGCGCTGCTGCGCGTCTTCCCGCCGGGCGGTGCACCATTCATCGCAAAGTCCGGCTACAGCGACGAGAGTCCGTTTTCGCTCGCGAAGCTGCCGGAGAACAGCGAAGCAGTCAGGATCGCACCACACGCCTCCGCAACGTTCGTCTACGCGGCTCGCGACATTAGCGATGCGCCTGCGTGGTTTGTGGATCCGCGGCTGAATCAGATCGGCACGTATCGCTTGCAACTGCTGCTCGTTGCAGATCTCGAGGAGCAGAAAGTCTATAGGGCGGCAGCCGATCAAATCGAGAACGTGCTCGACGTCCGGGCAACATCGAACGTTGTAGTCGTTACAGTAGACGAGCCTCGTGGCGACGACCTCGCGGTGTACGAGCGGCTGGTCGCGTTGGCTGCCCGCCGCGACCAGCAACTCTGGTCGCCGGTGTACTGGAATCTCGAAGAGGAATTGCAGGTCGCCACACATGCCATCGAAGAACACCCGCGATCCGCATACGCGCCGTACTTGCTGCAGGAGTACCGTGTGCTGCCCCATGGGCGTCAACTCGAAGCCGCTCGACGGGTTCTGTCGGAGCACCCGCGCTCGCCAAACCGCGAGTACCTCGCTCTCTTCGTTGCGCAAATGGAGGCCTTCGAGGGGCGAAACGCCGAGTTCGACGTGCCGCCCAACCTGAAACTCGCCATTGAAATGTACGAACGCGCGCGCGCCGACCTGACGTCGCTCGAGCGGGACGCGGCCGATCCGGAAGTGCGTCGGACCAGCCGCGCAGAACGCGAAAAGATCCCGAAACTCGAAGATCTGCAGCGTCGCGCTTTGCCGCAGGAAGACGGCGAACGCCCGCGATAGCCTCCCCTTTACAATCCCCACCCATGCCCGAAGTCGTCGCCATCTGGCTCAAGCGCTTCAAGCGCGGTCCCATGGATCCGGTCATGTTTGCGGAAGCCATTGAGGGGCGGGGGCTGGCGGGGAATGCGAATCAGGGCGGGAAGCGGCAGGTCACGATCATTGATGAAGCGCGGTGGCAGGAAGCGCAGCGGGAGCTTGGGATCGAGGTCGATCCATCCGCGCGGCGCGCGAATCTCATGCTGCGCGGGATCGACCTCGAAGACACGCGCGGGCGGCATCTGCGCATCGGGCGCTGCGTGGTGCGCATCTACAACGAGACGCGTCCGTGCGAGCGGATGGATGAGGCGCAGCAGGGGTTGCGCAAAGCGCTCGGGCCGCGGTGGCGTGCCGGCGCGTATGGCGAGATCGTCGAAGGCGGGGTGATCCAGCTGGGCGACACGGCAGAATGGCTCACGTGAAACTCGCCTTTCGCATTCTCCTCATCCTTGGCGCCCTTCTCATGCTTCTCCTCCTCGGCGGACGTGCGTATCTGCGGCGGTCCGTCGCGCCATACAGCGGCACGGCGCGCGTCGCGGTGAGTGCGCCGGTCGAGATCACGTTCGACGCGAAAGGCATCCCGCAGATATGGGCTCGGCGCGACGCCGACGCATTCTTCGCTCTCGGCTTTCTGCACGGCTCGGAGCGCCTCTTTCAGATGGAGCTCGTGCGTCGCCTCTCGCGCGGTGAGTTGTCGGAGGTATTCGGCAAGGCGGCGTACGAAACGGATGTGTTTCAGCGGCAGATTGGATTCGCGCGCCGAGTCGACGCGTCGAAGCTCACACCGCCTGCGCGAGTCGCCTTGCAGCGCTACGTCGATGGCGTCAATGCCGCGATCGACAACGCGCGCGTGCTGCCTCCCGAACTCGTGCTGCTGCGCCTCACGCCGCGGCGCTGGACGATCGAAGACTGTCTCGCGATCAGCAACTATCAGACGTGGTTCTCGCATGCGCTGATGGATCAGGATCGCCGCTATCAGACGCTCATCGAGAAGCTGGGGATGGAGGCGCAGGTGCTCTCGCGCGCAGGCAATCCGTGGTCGCCGCCGACGATTCCCGATCAGCGCATCACCAACGCTTCGAATTCGTGGGTGCTCGCGCCGTCGCATTCGGCATCGCGCGCGGCGCTGCATGCGGCCGATCCGCATCTGTCGATCGATCAGGCACCCGGCCTCTGGTACATCGCCGGCCTGCACAGCGAAGAAGGGCTGAACATCGTCGGCGTCACGTACGGCGGCGCGCCGTTCGTGGTGATGGGGCACAACAACGACGTCGCGTTCTCCTTCACCGTCGGCTCGATCGACCTCATCGACTATTACGACGACGCGCCCCGCGGCGCAGCGATTCGTGAAGAGATCCGCGTCAAAGGGGAAGACCAGCCGCGCGTGCTGCTCGTGCGGAACGGTGCGCGCGGCGCAATGATCGACGACAGGACGTCATTGCACTGGGCGGGCTTCGACTTCGAGCCCGCTGCATTGATCGATGCTGCATTGCGGCTGCAGAAGGCGCGTGACTTCGAGACCTTTCGCCGCGGCGTGACGCAGTTCGGCGCGCTCGATGCGAACTGGATCTACTCCGATCGCAACGGTAACATCGGCTATCAGCTCGGCGCGCCCGTACCCATTCGCGACTACGACTCGTATGTGCGGCAGAACGCGAACGATCCGAAGACTGTGTGGCGCGGCTACCGCGCGCTCGACGCCACGCCGCACGTCACCAACCCCGCGCAGGGATTTCTCGCGAGCTGCAACAACAACCCGCTCCCGGCGAACGCGCCCGATGCCATTCCCGGTTTTTACGATCCATATCGCATCGCGCGCGCAACGGCTCTGTTGCCGGCGAAACGCACCGTCGCCGACATGCGCGCCGTGCAACTGGACGACGTCTCGCAGATCGCATTGCGCTGGAAGTCGCTCGCGGTGCGCGGCGCTCGTGCAGCGCAGCTGAATGGTGAAGCGCAGCTCCTCGAACGATGGGACGCGCGCATGACGCCGGACAGCAAGGCCGCGACGCTGTTCGAAGCGTGGTGGCGCCGGTTGCCGCGCGCGATTTTCGAAGACGAATTGGGCGCGGATTGGGAGACCGGCCGCGTGCTGCTCGACGAGGCGCTGACGACGCACACGCGCGCCATCGACGATCGCCGCACCAGACAGATCGAGACCGACGTCGACGTCTCCGCGCGTGCGATGCGTGAAGCGAAAGACATCGCGCGTGGCCGCACGTGGGGCGAGGCGTGCACGCTCCTCGTGAAGCATCCGCTCTCCCGCGTGAAAGTGCTCGACACTCTGCTGCATCTCAATCGCGGACCGTTCGCGTGGCACGGCGATGCGTCGACGTTGAACGCGAACTTCTTCAGCCTCGACGAAAAATCGAACGGCTTCCGTACGCATGTCGGGCCGAGCATGCGGTTCGTGCTCGACTGGGCGAACGTCGACGGCTTCTCGATTTACGGCGCGTTAGGCCAGTCGGGCAATCCATACAGTCCGCACTACGACGATTTCCTCGAGCTCGCGCGCAAAGGAGGGGAGTGGAACGTGCCGTTCACCCGCGCCCGCGTCGACGCGAAGAAAACTTCCACCCTCACGCTCCTGCCATCCGGCGATAGCGCGCATTGACCAGCGCGTACACGCCATACGCGATGAAGCCGACGCCGACCAGTGCCAGCAGCGGATCGGGGAGCGCCTGCAATGCCCCCGAAGTGCTATGCGCATCGTTCGGGTCGTGCCGCAACGCGGCGAGCACGAGCGAGCCGCCGATCACGAAGAAGACGATCGCGCGTGCGCCGATGCCGAAGCGCGAGATGCCGATCACCTTTCGCCGCACGCGCGCATCGATGTCACCGAGCGAAATGCGTTTGCTGAGCTTTGCGTCGAGCGCGGCATACAGCTGATACGCACCCGCCGCCACGATGGACAATCCGGCGATGGCGAGGATCCACCGTCCGAACGGCGCATCCATCAGCTTCGCCGTCCAATGCTTCGCCTGCTGCTCACCGCCCGAACCGCCGCCGCTGCTGCGGTGCATGGCCATGCGCACCACGCCCGTCGCGATGCCCGCGTAGATCAGGCCACGCGCGAAGCTCGCGATGCGGATGGCAAACCCTTTCGCGTTGCTGCCGCGATGCTCTTCATCGGTGATCGCGCTGACGAAACGCCACAGCGTGTACCCTGCGAGGCCGAGGGCGATGATACAGAGAACGACGCTCCCGAACGGCTGCTGCGCGATGAAAGCGAAGGCATCCTTCTGGCTTCCTGCAGCACCACGTTTGTCGAGGCCGGCCGCGATGGCGAAGCCGCCGACGATCATGTAGACGAAACCGATGCACGCGTATCCGAGGCGAGCGAGGCGCTCAATCATGCCGGGGCGAATAGAACGAAACGTGCCATGCTGAACCGCAGAGAGC